>WJKD01000223.1 GCA_014729315.1 Promethearchaeota archaeon
AAATCTCTTTCGGTTCCGTTTGAGCTGACGTGCCGCGTATAAACCTTTAGGTTTTCCCATTTGCAATACCTAATTTATCAAAAGTAAATTAATTAATATTAATCTAAAATATATTTCCTTCAACTTAAAATTTATGAATAGCGAAAAATTTTACTCAATTTTTCGTATTGATAATCACATTATCTACTTCAAAATGGCGCAGAACTAATTTCTTGATTTTCTTAATCATTGATCCGTCCTTCCCGATAGCTTTTCCTCTGTCTTGAGGTCTTACAGAAATAATTACCGTCTTTTTTTGATTTCGTCCTTCTTTTATTTCAATATTCTCCACTTTAATTGAATTTTTTGCCGTGTTGAGAATAAATTGAATAAATTCGTCTAAGCGATTGGAGAATGGAATAACATCAATTTTTTTTTGAAGCTTCGCCGTGAGATCTTTGACATGTTCTCCCGCCTTTCCAATAGCCTTTCCAACATCTCGCTTTTTCACGAGAAAAATAATAATGTCCTTATGATTTTCAGGGGAATGATAAGTAAGACAATCCTTTATAATTGCTCCTGAAATGTTATTAAACAAGGAAATGAGTTCCATGGATTCTCGGTCGATTTTGATATTCTTTTTTAACATCTTTTGCTTGATCACGTCTGATTAATTTCTTTTGTTCATTAATGACTTCAGTTCTGAATCGCCATAATCTTCAATTCCAATAATTGATATCATATATGGCTTTGCCATAGCTAATCCTAAATCCCACGAGCTTCCCTTATATTTATGGATGAACAATTCGTTATCCATTAAAGAATTCAAATAATTAAGTTCGTTAACTAATTCTGCGGGACAATTATTTGCGATAATAATCATTTTAAATGGATTTCTTCGAAGTGCTTTTAATACTTGTTTCTTACCGTAAATAATTGATCCAGTTTTATATGCTACTTTAATGTTTGTGTCGATGTCAAATTCTTTCTTTTTCTTACGAGTTGTGTCCACAGTTCGTGCCGCACTTTTAGGTGTTCTTCTTCGAGCCATTGCAGTTCCTTCTTTCAATACTATTTATGAAAATTGTTGTTCATTAATAAAAATATAAAAATGTAAATACTTAATCATTTTAATTTTTTATGCAAATTAGTGCTAAGTTTAGGATTTTAAACGTGAAGAAATAATAATAAAATTTGGAAAGCACTTTATTTTTTCAATTTTTCCAGTGTTTGGAGATTTTGATCTAGGTCCATCATAATTTGTACACTGCCAGTTCCGCATCTCGGGGCCGTTTGTCCAACGATAACATTCTCTGGAATCCCCATAAGTCTTTCTTCTTCTCCATATAAGCCCGCGTCCAATAGTTGGTTTACAGTGACTTCAAAAGCTGCTCTCGCAAATACGCTTGATTTAGAACCCGAAATACCATGTCTGCCTATTGATTGTATTGTTCCAGTAGAACACATGAGATCAGAGAGGATTAATAGGTGTCGTAAATCCACATCAAGACCTTGTTGCTCTAGTACTTTTTGAGCCTCTCGAATTATCATGCTACGAGCGGCTTCGATCCCGAATAATTTCTCAACTTCGTGAAGATGGTTTGAAACAGTTCGAGATGCGTCCACTCCTTCGATTTGTACTACTCCATATAGATTCGTTCCTTCAGTTTTTATGACCCATTCCTTTCTATCGTCAGAAGGAGCAAGTAGACCTCTTTTTACGCCTCTTATCCCTTTTACTACTTTTTTTAAGATTTTCTCTCTCATTTTTTGAAGACTTTGAAGATCCTCTATTTGCGGATCGATTATTACGGAACTTCCTTCTCTTTTAATAGTACCTTTTTTCTTATAGCGCTTCAATAAGTTAGGGATTTCATCCATATCAATTCCCTTGCTTTCACATATTTCAGGAATAAGATTTATAACAATATTCCAATTTACAAAATCTAAATCAACATCGTGCGTTATTTGCTCGATTCTTATTTGCTCAATTCGATTATGAACTGAAATTGCAGTTTCTTCCGATTCTGCGTACCCTTCTTCGAGGAATACTTCCATTTGAGGAGTGCTCGGAAACCTACGAGCATCAACAATTTCTATCAACCGAGGCAATCCCTGCGTAACAGAAAACTCTTCTACACCCGCATAATGGAACGTTCTGAGCGTCATTTGTGTGCCTGGTTCCCCAATTGATTGAGCTGCGACTGTTCCTACTGGTTCCGAAGTTTCTACTACTGCGTTATTAAAATTAATGTAAATTTTATTTAGTAAGTATTCGAGTTGTTCTTCTTCTAAATCTTCGTCCTTTATTTTATTCTTAATGGTTTCGATTAAATCTTTCGGAATACCATCTTCCTGTAAGACTTTTAAATTCTCTTCCAATATTTTAGCTGTTACCTTTCCCATACTTTTAACCTTTTTTTAATTTTATTCTTGATCGTTAAATTTTATTAATTCTCAATATCTCCAAACTTTTCTTCTTTCCATTGTAAGTATCCTTTAGTAATTTTCCCCCGCCATATTGCGTGTTTCCCTCTTTCAGTTTCGTATAAATGCTGTAAAGCATCTTCATCTTTGGGAACTTCTTCCTTCTTTTCTTCCTTCACTTCTTCTACTCTTTCAGGTTTTTTGGTTTTGGGTTTCTTTTTTTCAGCTGGCTTCTTTGCCTTTTTTGGTTTTTTTTCTTGTTTTTTCGGTAGTTCTTTTAATTTTTCCTCTATTTCGTCTAAATCCAAAGCCTTTGCCTTTAATAACAATACGTCTAAGTTTACGGCTTTTCCGTGATCTGTATGCATAGGATCAACGCCATCGTCGCCGAAATGGAATTGAACAATATTTTTATCGGAAGTCCGAACAGTACCATCATTTTCTATAACTAAATCTTGAAGGGCATTAACCAATCTTCTCTGCATATAACCCGATGTACTAGTACGAACGGCAGTATCGACTAATCCTTCCCTACCTCCCATCGCGTGAAAGAAGAATTCAGCTGGTTTCAGACCGTTTCTGTAAGAAGAAGAAACAAATCCTCGTGACTTAGGAGTTAAATCTTCTACTCTAAAATGAGGTAAGGTTCGCTGACTATAGCCTCTATTTATACGTTCGCCTCTAATTGCTTGTTGTCCTACAACGGCGGACATTTGACCAAGATTTAAGATGTTTCCTCTCGCTCCCGACTTGGTCATTATGACCGAATGTGCTTCGTCTCCAATATATTCTGCTGCTGTTTCTTCTGCTTTTTTACGCGCTTCTGCTAAAAGCTGCCTGATTCTCAGTTCCAAGGTTTCTCTGAGGGAACGACCAGGAGCTCTTTTTAATATCTTTGTATCGTTTTCGTTAAAAGCAGTAATAAGTGTTCCAGCTTCTTTTTCCGCTTCATTCAAAATTGATTGTATTTCTTCAAAAGCTTTTCCTTTTACATAAACTTCGTCTAAACCCATTGTCATTCCGTTCTTACGAATCACATAAAGCAGCATTTTTGTTGCGTTATCTAAGAATTCGCGTCCCTTCGCATTTCCGTGATCTTTAATAATTCTCTGTAATATACTATTGGACTGCATCGCACCAAAAGAGTTTTCGTCGATTGTGCCGGTCACCAAAACGCCGTTCTTAATCGTTACATAAGCATCAAATGGGCAATTCATTTCCTTACATTCTTCACCCTCTTTTGTAAAACATTTTTTACAAAATTTCGAACGTACTCTGATATTAAGATCGTTTGGAAATAATGTGCTAAAAATTTGTTTACCAGAATACATAGGTTCTGGGTCCGTAGCTATAGGTTCTAACTCGTCAAGAGAAAATTCAGGGTTAGTATCGTATACACCTCCCATAAAAAGAAGTTTTAGTGTATCTTTTTTATTAAAAATCGATTCTTTACTTGTAAACTGAAATACGCTCGAGATAAAATCTTGAATTCCTCCTAAGATAGGGCCTCCAAAGCGAGGGGATAAGATGTTTTCTTGAACTTTCAGCAGCATTTCTGCTTCGGTACGAGCCTCTTCGCTCTGAGGCACGTGTAAGTTCATCTCATCTCCATCAAAGTCCGCGTTATAAGGAGGACATACGGTAAGATTCAATCGGAAAGTTTTTCCATTCATTATCTTTACCTCATGCGCCATAATAGACATTCGATGTAAGGAGGGTTGCCTGTTAAACAGAACTAAATCTCCTTTATTTAAATGTCTCTCAACCGTAAAGCCCGGGGCTAACATATCGGCAATAAGTTTTCGATTTTTAACATATCGAAGATCAATCCTTTTTCTATCGTTTCTTATAATATAATTAGCGCCAGGGTGCCTATTAGGACCGTTCAAAACTAGTTGTTTCATTTCTTCAATATTCCAATCGTTCACATTTGTTGGAATAGTTAAAATTCGAGCAATCTTTTTTGGAACTCCTACATCGTTAATACTTATGTAAGGATTAGGAGATATGACGCTTCGTGCAGAAAAGTCAACTCTTTTTCCACTTAGATTACTTCTAAATCTTCCTTCTTTACCTTTAAGTCTTTGAGTTAAAGTTCGTAAGGCTCTGCCCGAACGATGTCTCGCAGGTGGAATCCCAGAGACTTGGTTATCAAAATAAGTAGTTATGTGATATTGTAATAGTTCCCATAAATCCTCAACAATTAAATGCGGCGCACCCGCATCAATATTTTCCCTTAATCTTTGATTAATTCGAATTACATCAACAAGTTTATGAGTTAAATCGTCTTCTGAACGAATCCCGCTGTCTAACGTAATTGAAGGTCTCGCACACACGGGAGGAATCGGAAGAACGGTAAATATTACCCATTCTAATCTCGCGTTTTCTGGAGAAATTCCGAGAATTCTAAGATCAGAATCTGTTATTTTTTTGAGGCGCTCCAATATTTCAATCGGAGTAATTCTATGGGATCCTTTATTTTCTTCTTCTTCGTAAAAAGTAGTAGGTTTCTCAATAATTATTTTTTTCTTTTTTGCTCCGCAATAAGGACAAATTTTTGACTTTCTTGCCTTCTTAAAGACAATCTTGGTAAAATCTTCGTCGCCTTCAAAATAGATCTTTCGATGTCGTCTCTGTTCGTCGCGAAATCTCTCTTTTTCTTCTTCGGACAACATCAATTTAGAACACTCAGGACAAATCGAGCGTAATACTTTTAGAACTTTTTTAGCATACCCTACATGAATAACGGGTCTTGCAAGTTCAATATGACCAAAATGGCCCATACAATTACTTACCAGATTTCCACAAGTTTGGCATCGTTGACCAGGTTCTATCGTTCCTAATCTCTGATCCATCAAACCTGACGGAATAGGTAATCCATCTTCGTCGTAAGTATCAGCAGTAATAATTCTTGCGGCGGACATTTTACGGATCTCGTCTGGACTTAATAATCCAAACTTGATCTTTTCAATCATTTTCGTGCGAGAATAAGTATAACTCATAAAATCTTATCATCATCCATATAGAATTTTTTAATATTTATAATTAATTTAAGATAACAAAATCTGTAGTTCATAGAAGAAAACCCTCTCTTCTTTTTCTGTGCTGAGAAATTTTTAAAAAATAGGATAGAAAACACTCCACTGTGAGATAAAAAATATACTAAAAAATAAAAATTTTATGGTTTTTGTTATTGACTGATAATTCTTTTGCGAATTTTATAGAATAAACAACACTTATTACCCATTTTCTCTCTATTTCTACAAAATTCAAATATTTACACGCGACATAAAATATCTTGAAAACAAAAGAGAAGAGATCCAACTAAGTTAACTAAAATTATCAACAAATTAACTATAGACATTATGGTTATGAGACATTATTAAATCTTTAATTAGATTTTTTATGAAAGAAGTTTTTCTTAAAAAATTTTATTTAGAGCATCATAATACTATACTAAGTGATGAAAGAAAACGCTTTATTAAAGAAAAAAGTAATCATCTTTTTTATTCAAATTAGCATCCTTAGTTTAATTCTCTTTATTTTTAATTACGAGTATCAGTTAAATCTTGACAGAACCATATCTCAAGAAAGAGAACAAATTATTCAATATTTAGCAAATTTAATTCTTTACGAAGATACTAGATCAAGTTTGCTATTTTTGTTTGTTTCTTGGACTTTAATTTCTCTTATCCCTATTTTAATATTTAGAAATTACAGGAAATCGTATTCGATGAATTTGACGA
>WJKD01000224.1 GCA_014729315.1 Promethearchaeota archaeon
AGAAACGGACTGGAATATTCCGATGTAAAACCATATGTATTTTCTCGGAGATTCGCATGCTCGATAGTGATCATTGAAATTGTGTTGGACAAGTAAATTCCGTAATATGAATGTTCAACAGTAATATAGTCAAAATCCGAATCTGCGCCGCTGGCATTGTGAATAAAAATGCCATCCCACTTCCCGCTGCTCCCGGAACGGGTGAATACTATTCTGTTACCATCTGCTCCTATTGCCTGAATGCTGCCGTTGATGGTGAGGCGTGTATTGGGGGTAAAACTTAATTGGATATTTTGAGCAACTGTCAAAGAATAGCCAGCAGGGATTCTTACATCACAGGGTATCGCCATCGCGCTGTTCCAACTCTCATACTCATAAATTTGCAATTCATCTGTAGTGGCAGCATCAGTAAATGCATCTTCACAGCTAGAATATTGTCCTTTTATCGTACTGCCATCCACCAGCCGGTAATCCGGATTGAATACAGCTATGCCATCTTTATTGATGGTTCCACCATTGGTTGATTTTACGGCATTGCCGTTTAAATTTACAAGCGTCTGATCAACTATTGTCAATGTTGCATTGTTAGCGACGATGACATCACAAGGTAGACTTATCGTAATAGCCCATGTTATATCAGAACAGATATGAACCTCATCTGTGCTCTGGGCGTCAGCAAATGCTTCTTGATAGGTGGAATACTGTCCTTTTAGCATACTGCCATTGACGAGGCGGATGTCGGGAGTAAAGGTAGAGCTGTAGTCTCTGTTAATTGTTCCTCCAGTTGATTTCAATGAGCAACTATTCAAATTCGCTGCAACACCGGGATCAATTGATAATACAATGCCAGTTGGAACCGTAACATCACCTCCGAATTCAATGTTATCTTCCCAGGTCAAATCCAATGGAATATCTCCAAACCACTTATCGCCAAACACGGCGGTCATAGTTGGAGCAGGATCACTTATATCATGAAGGATGACATTGGAATTATTACCAGACCATTGTTTGCAATCGGCAGGGGTTGTAAAATCATTCAGGTTTCTATTAATAGTTGATCCAGGATAAATATCGCCATAATCTTCAGTGCCGCCATCGCCCCACCCTGAACCATCAGCTTCGATTAAATCATGTAAACCATACTGAACATGCCATACCAGCATACCTCCTGAGCCACTGCCGTTACCAGGAAGAAAAGAGCTATAGTCTTCAAACCTTCTATTTTCAACATAATATTTGTCTGTTCCCGATGAAACCATATAAACTGTTGGATTTCTCTCACTATAATAGAAATCTAATCCTGTATTCGGAATGGAAGGAGATATTGTATTAATCCAACCTTCGTCCACTCTATAGTTTGGATTTATCGGTGCTGGACACTCTCCTTTAGCATCACCTCCGTTGTCACATCCGTCGCCCATTAAACACCATCCAATTATTTTGTATGAATAATTATATAAATCAGAAAACCCAAACAGCGTATGTCCTAATTCATGGCAATGAACTCCGATATGAGCGAATGTAATATCGTGTCCTGGAGTAGCTTCACTATTGTAAGAACCTCGCCCACCCCACTTTTCAAATATCATGTATCGATCTCCACTCCGTCGCGGATTAAGATTACCCGTATAAAAATTGCCAGCATAAATCCATGCAACTTTAGTCGTTGCATTTGTCGAATAGTCTATTCCTGCTGAAGTTGCCGCTGCCTCTGCGTCGCTGAAAAATCCACCGTAGGTATCATAATATCCCTTTGTATTCGGTAATGTAAGCCAATTCAGAATGCCTCCAGGAGCGCTATTCTTTACAATGCCACTAACTGTAACATTCCCATCAGACATTGTTTCAAAGTAAGTAGATATGCTGCCATAGACATTTTCATTATCTGGTGATCTTGCACCATAATCATCTGTACAGTATGTACTACTAGAAAACATATCTTCAAAATCTGATATAGTAAATGAATTATATGGTGGTATATAAGAAGAGCCTCCTGATATATCAGTAAATTGAACCAAAACTATTTTTATAGTATATGTAATCGCTGTAGTTTTTTGCAGAAAATCCTTTTTCTGCTTGCTTTCCGGTGGAGGTGGTTCTAAGTCTGTTAATATAAAAAGATTTTTGGGAATACCTACTGGTTCGTCTATCCCAACTTTTTGATCAGAAAATAGGTATCGGCGGTTTGTAGCATCTTTTGCATAGTAGTAATAATCATTAGAATAATTTTTAACAAATGGATATAATTCCTTTGTGATGTATTGATATTTGTATTCGTCTCCATGAAGTCTACCAATAAAAGAGGTACCGTCTGGTTGTTTAAATTCCATCCAGCCAGTATCAAAATAAGATGCGAGAGTTAATGAATTAAATCCAACTAAAAGAATTAAGCAACTAACAAATCGTTTCATTATTATCCTCCAATTTTTAAATTAATTTGCTTTCAGGTAAGTCATTTTTCCAGTTGCAATAACTCTGTCGCTATTAGCAACTTGGTAAATATAAACGCCCTCAGCAACATCTACTCCAAATTGATCCTTGCCGTCCCACAAAATTTGCATAGAAGTATTAAATTCCTTGTTCATACGAAATCTTTTCACCTCCTTTCCAAGAAGATTGTAAATTACGATTGAAAATTCAGAATATTTTTCAATACGACTATCTATAAAAATTTTTGTCATGTAACTAAATGGATTTGGATAATTCTTTGAAATGACAAAGTTTTCAGGATATAATTCCTTAGAAGATTTTATCACAGAAGTAGCAAATCCTACATTACCCATGCGGTCAACTTTTTCAACATATGTTCCCCGTGGACGAATTTCTGGTTCATAAATAGCATGAGCATCACTAATTATATATGCACCTCCCGTTGAATCAGGTAGAATAATGGAATTTGTAGCTACTTTTTCCATTATGAAAATACCGCTATTATCCCACATTAATTCTCCACCGATACTGATCTTTTGCATTTTTAAACTTGTTCCTGATCCTGGATAAAAATTGTATAATAGACCTAAATTATTCAAATCTAAAGCTGCAATACATTCAATCTTGGACAATCCGGTATCAGGGATAGCGATTCCTTCCTCGTTCCATAAGTGTTTTCCATTTCTTCTAATGCAATAAATATTTTTATCAACAGCGAATACCCATTTATCATTTCCCCAGTTTGTTATTGGACCCAATGAATTTACTTCAGATTTACCCGGTATAATAATTGTATCATTCCATATTGGTTCGCCGGCTGCAGAAAAAAGTCGACCACGAATTCCACCACTACTTACATAAATAGTAAAAATATCACCTATGTCGTTTGTCGCTGCCGGGTAAGTGATATTTTGAAAATTTAAATCAGGAAAAATCTCAACATCCCATACTTTGTCTCCGGTTTGATTAAGACATAAAACATTTCTTTTATGCATTAAATACGAATTCCCATTTTTGCTTAATAGCGCTCCCCACGCCATTTCATTTAAAAGTTTATTACCAGTTGAGTCTAAGATGATTTCACCATCGTCAGGATTGATTTTTTGTATATAAGTGCTCTCAATATTCGGTCTTAAACGTGTAGAGTCCACATCAAGCCAAGACCAAAATATCATAATGTCTTTATCAATATCATATCTTATACCCAGAATGCTAGCACCGCCATGAAGACTAACAGTCATGTTTGTGAGATCGATTCCATTTTCTCTCCATAAAATTTCGCCATCAGTTCCGACACATTGTAATTTTGGTTTCGAATAATAAAACTTGGCTAAATCATCTCTATTGAGGTATTCCATATATTCAAATGCAAAAAAAACTTTCCCATCCTCATGAGGCAAAATAGATGGTTCATGAAAGATCGCATCATTTAGATTAACTGGACAGGAGACAGTAACTCCGCCGATATTATCTGCCCATAAAAACTCACCAAGTGAATTTATTTTTTGAGCAACTAATGAGTAAGAATCTATCCAGTTGACACCGCTGCAAATAACATTACTTTTATGATCAAGACAGGCTACGGGATGCAGCGCATTATCGAGCATTAATTTTGGAATTTGCGCATAAATTATAGACGGATAGAATAAAATCGAAATTAACAATATGTAATAAAATTTAGAATAAAACATGACGAATTCTCCTGAATTATAATCAAAATCTCAAATTGTTCTCGACTATACTCCAACGTATTCAGTAGGGGAAAATTAAATGAAAATTATTCTCTAAAGAGCATTATTTTTCTTACAACGAAAAAAAACAAAATAAATCAGAAGCAATATCGAAGATAAACCACACTAGGGTTTTACAACGGTAGGCTTTCCTGAGCGATGTCTCGCGAAATGTATTATCATCTTCGGAAAGTGTTGCAACTCAGATATACAAAACATTTCGTTGAAAAGCAAGTAAAAAATTATATTTTCGTATTATTTTTCTATGGGGAATAATTATGACCTTTGGTTGGTATATATAGTGATTATCCAATAATTTTTTGAAAATTTAACAAAATCGGTGGGATTAAAAGATATACAAGAAAAAATTTCCGAAGTTTTAAAAACTTCGGAAATTTAGTTAAACGCAAAAATTCGCAGAGAACGAGAATCGGGAATCCCCGTTCTCTGCATGATTATTCTAACTTGCTGCTACAGGAATATTCACTTCTTTTGATTTGGGCTTCGCTTTTTTGGGCTTCTGG
>WJKD01000225.1 GCA_014729315.1 Promethearchaeota archaeon
AACTAAAATATCGCATCTTTTATATTAATTAAAAAATTATTTTTTCAAAGAATATAAATTGAGGGAATAACTTGACGAAAAATATCATATCAAAAATAGTGGAATTAGAAAATTGTTCAGAAGAAAATCTCAGCAAAGCAGTTTATAAATCTGAAATTTGGGAAGAAATTAGTCCTGTAAATGAAATGAAAGCGGAATTTAGAAGTCCCAATGTGTTGTATAGCGAAATCATTGATCGTGTGGCTGTGCTTAATTATCCAATAGAACTGCAAGGAGAATTAGTTCTCACTGATAAGGGTGTAGAATCAGACAAGGGCCATCTTATCGAATTTAATGTTAGAAACAATAAAGATGTCAAAAAATTAGAAGGAAATCTTAGAATAAAAAATCTTCAAGAAAACAAAGTAAAAATTGGAGTATTCATCCATACCTTCCTTTTAGAGAGCGATTTCTTAAATCTTGTCGGAAAAAATGCTTGGGAACTTGTATTGCGGACTAAAATTACCGATCTGCTGAGAAATTTAGAGAAACTATGTAAAGAACGCAGCATAAGTAATTTTTTATAAAAAGATAATATCTTTAAATTCAACTCTATATTTATTAATAGGATTATTGATTTATTGATATTGAAAGCGTTAAGAATGAAAAATTTACATATTAATTAAGTAAAAAAAAACGGGAATGATAACTTAGATGAACATCTGGGTCCTTGATATGGATAGCGGAGTCACTTTATTATATAAGAATTTTATGAATTTGCCGGTAAATGAGGACTTAGTTTCGGGATTATTAACCGCACTTAATCAATTTACCGTAATGGAGTTTAAGCAAGGTATCGAAAGCATAGATATGGGGGGCCTTAGATGGGTTTATATCCCAGATAAGGATTCAAATCTATTATTTATCGCTGCTGGCGGAAAAGATACTAAAGCTGAAATGTTAAGAGCCCAACTGAACGTGATTAAACAAGCTTTCAGACAAGAATATATTGAAAAAAATGGTGAATGGAGGAAAAACTGGAACGGAAACATAGAAATGTTTAAACCGTTTAAGAAAAAAATAGAGGAATTTCATTCACATTGGATTGCTGCTGAAACTATTACTACCATTGCTGAATTTTTCGACATTTTAGGTATTTTTCAACAAATACTTAATCTTTTAGTTAATGTAATAGAGGACCACCTTTCTAGCGAATCGAAATCTAATATTTACGATCGCATCGACAAAATGTTTCACAGGTTCTCGAATTTGAAGATGGTAAAAGAACATCCTGAATTAAGTAAAATCACATTCTCGAGAGATTCGGGGTTTAATATAATTAGTATTAATCCAAACAATTGTGACTTCATGCTCGTAGAAAAACAAATTATAAGCTTAATTTCCAGCGTCGTAGAAATAATAAAAGAAGAGATTGGACATCTCTCGAGCTTAGATTATTTTGTAAAAACAAATATTTTTGAATATATTTTTAATAATTTAAATTTATTAAAAGAATTGCATTTGGAACAATTTCTTTTACAACTGTTTCTTACAAAACAATCTAACTAAGAGTATTTTCCTTTTCAAATACTAATTTTGAAGAAATAATTAATTTATATATCTTTAAAACCTTTAAATTATTTTTTTTTAATTAAAATTTAATTAAATTTTTATGGAAAAATAATTTACCAATTTTCATGGATTTATTGCTCTTAATCACTATTTTTATTCTCTTTGGATTAATTTTAGTAAGTTATGCAATAAAAGATTTAGATTTTGTAGCAATATCTTTAGGTTGTTGTTTTTTAGCGGCTACTATTACCGGTTTGGTGAAGGGATTACAAATATGGGAATTTATCAAATACATTGAGTTTGAAGCAATTATCATAATTTTAAGCATGAGTATTATTACCAAAATCGCCCAAGATTCAAATATTTTGGAATACGTCGCCGTGAAACTATTTAAAGCTTCAAAAGGGATTGCATGCAAAATTCAGTGATGGGAAACGAAATTAGATTTTTTTTTTCAAAATTCACTTTTTGAAGATATATGCATCCAAGTCACAGAACACTCCTTAATTTCGATTGGAAAGAGGGATAAGAAAGAATAAGACTTAAAGGGAGCCGTTCCTTCATCTTAAATATGTCCGTATCTAAAATAGAAGGAAAATTGACTCCCATTACGATAAAACAAACGACGCTTAATAAATTTTGCCCATCACTTCCTCAAG
>WJKD01000226.1 GCA_014729315.1 Promethearchaeota archaeon
CTGCCGCAGCACAGATGCCGCAGCCACGGAAATCTGCTCCAGCGTATCAGGCAGACAGGCGAATCCGGCGGCAATCGGGATCAGCACGCCTGCGGGAATCACGAACACCCGCACCTGCGTGGCAAAGCGATCCACCTCGCCGGACGTCATCTGCGCCTGCCAGGTGGAATCCTGACCGATGGGGATCAGCGGCGCATCGAACGTGGGCTTTGTCCACCAGCCGCTGCCTTCGATGAAAATGTACAGCGCCACACTGTGCCCCGCCGGATCCACGCCATGAACCCTGCCGGAAATTTCGCCGGTTTCGCCATAGGGCGGGAAGGAGGTGATTTCGATGGAGGGGGTGGTAGCGTTGGTGATGATGTTTAATGCGAACAGGAAGAAGAATAGTGATGGGAAAGCTTTTTGAAAGATTTTGTAATTGAACATATTGACTTTTCTTCCCAACTTTAAGACTCTTAAACGAATAATTACTTTGCTAATGCAATAAATAATTTAACAAATTAGTTGTTTTTTAAGAATATTTTCCTTATATTGGAACATTTTATTGTTTGGTTTGGACATGATAAGTCGAAAGATAAAAATGAATAGTAGGAAGGCAATTAATATCATATTGTTAATTATAGCCCTATTTCTAGGGTTATACTTCACGCTTTTCCAAAAAATTAAGACTGATTATTTTTGGTTAGGTCCTAGATACCTCCAATTCCAAGAAAATGCAATGAAATTTCGTATAAATCGGGCTTTTTCAAACTTGGAATTTAGATTTAATAACAAATTAGAAGGACAAATATCTAGTTCCCTTTCAGAAAATGATAGTAAAGTTCTATCAAACGTAAGAACCATCAATGACAATATTTTAATAATAGAAATATTTAACAAAAACGACAATAAAAAATTTGGTGAATTGAAAGTATTTATTCATTTTTCGGATATGCGGAATAGCTCAATTCCACCGAAATACAATATAAAGGAGATTTTAATAGACAATAAAAAAATTCCATTGAATGAATTTCTTGATTTTTATATCTCTGATAGCAATCTAAGCTATTATAAAGCTTTTAGCTATCAAAATATCTCAAGCCTATTAGCAAAAAGATTTGGCAATCTACTACTAATGGTATTGTCTCTATTTCTCCTTATTGTTCTGATATTGCAGATATTGCTTTTTTTTCTTACTGTCATATATTCTTTTCTTAAGTATGATGTTATTAAAACTCAAGATCATAATTTTTCAATCATTAAATTTGTCGATGAGATTGCTCGAGATCATGCGGTATTTCTAGGCTTTTTAGGAACAGCAATTTCCATTTGGGTAGCATTAGAAGCATCAGATAATGATTACTCAAATTTTTTTCAAATTTTGCAAATAATAAAATTTGCAATTTTCACTACCGTTGAAGGTCTTTTAATTGTCACGATCTTCAATATTCGAGAATCATTAATCAATAAATATCATTGGAATAAATACAATGAAACTCAAGAACAAACTAATCCCGGCAATTGATTTAATGTTACTTATAATTATAATGTTGCTTATAGGATTGTTTGCAATAAGATATGATGCAAATAAAGGATTAGATGAAAATAAATTTATACCCCTTAAAATTGTCCATCCAGCCAAGACCGGTGAGGAAACTTCATTCAACGACTTCACTGCAATTATTATAATGGATGATCATTTAATAATAAAGGAATTTAAGAACCAAACAAACATCTATGAGAAATCAGTTGAAATCGAAAATTTCCCAAATTTTATTCAAGCAGAAAAAAATTATGTCATTTATGGATATCATGAATCGGAGCACTTATTCAGTAAAACGATCAATGCATTAATTAATAACGATGTATCATTTTGGATAGCGAAATAGGACATAATTATGAACATTGAAAATATTATTAAAACCATTATAATGAATATCATTTTATTTATTTTAGTTGCACCTTTTGTGTATCCAGAGCTTTCTGATATAGATTTTCATTTTAAACCTATTTTGCAGAGAGATATAGTAAAGAGCAATTTTGAAATTGAAAATAGTAAGACTGATTCAATTAGAATTCCTTCATACAACTTTGTAATAAGAGATCATTATCAACAACGTAAAAACAGAAAGAGTACGACAAATGATAATCGAAAAAAGAAATCAATTTTATCGCATGATTATAAAAAATTAGAAAATTTAAAGAACGATAATATATTAGCAACCAAGACAATTAATCCGAACAACCACAATTATGTAGATAGCGACACTACTAATAACTTTTCCAACGCCATGAATAAAGCAGATACATTGTTGCATAGGAACGATTCGCATAATATAAATAAAGAATTTCCGAAACAAAACGATAAGAGAATAGAGGCGGTTAGAGGCCTTAGAGCAAAATTGTTAAAATAAATATCAATTCTTTATGTGATTGTAAAAATCTATCCCTAATTGTTAGCAACAACTAAATAAAAGCATATTCATCGAATCATCAAATCACTCGTTAGATGATTGTCCGGAACGAACTGCCCGCACATAGTTGTTGTTGTTGTTGAGGTTGTTGTTGTTGCAATTACCGTTGTTGAAATTGACAACCCACTGCCTGCGCTCGCTCATGATCCCCTACTTCTGATTTCACACAAAATCAATTACGGTGAAATCCACCACCAGACAATCCATTGAAAATGGTATGCCTGGTTGTATTCAAATACCATGCACATTACATGGGGAGGGGATAAACAATCATCTAAATTGACACGCTTTCCAATCATCATTTTCTGGTTGGAAATTCCGGTCTTATCTCTCACGAATTATTTTTGAAACGACTCAACCAGCCCTCATTCTGCCTGCTTAAATCCACAACTGTATTTAAACTAAATTGAAACGAATTGAAATTCGGAAATACCTGAAGTTCTTTGCATAGTCGAATCACAACCTTCAGCTCTTCCAATTTCTCCCGAATTTCCATTAAATGAGGAACTTTGTCTCTCGCATTATTTGCGCGTATAATACCCTTTAAAATTTC
>WJKD01000227.1 GCA_014729315.1 Promethearchaeota archaeon
CGATCACAGAGGCGCCGGCGGATTGTCCGTCGTCTGGAGCGGTGACCTGCTGAATGTCGATGGCGTCATGGTTCCCGTGAACGATTGGCAACCGGGGCGCACCCTGCGCCTGCAGATTTTCGTGGACAAGAAATTCGTGGAAGTATTTGCTGATAACGGAAAATATTGCATCACCCGCCAGGTCAGAGAAGAAAACGTAAACGGAACCCGCATCGCGCTCACCTCCCTCGGCGGCACTGCAAAGCTCGTTTCTTTCGATGCATGGAGATTGGGGGAGATTGAGCAGGGGATGTGGGAATGAGTTTTTTGTGTTTTTTCTTACGATAACAATTCCATTTGCCTGAATGGTGGAATCGCTGGATTGTGCTGGAAAAGATAATTTATTTTAATATCTTCTGATAAAATTGCTTTCAGATAATTTTTTTGTTGACAATTTATAAATTGTTTCTTACATTTATTCTACGAATTTCTTTTATATAATCACGCAACTTCATAGTCGTTAACAAAGCATTTCCATTTACTATTTTCCCTTTCCATATAGAATTACAAAAGGAAAGGGACGTGATTCTTTCTTCTCCTATTTATGAAATTTTATAGATATTCAATTTAAAAGAGGTAAAAAATGAAGATAAAATCAATTTTTATGGGATTCATAATTCTAATATTAGTAATCCTAAATATCTATCTGTTGAATAATCAGATTAAATTAGAGAATAAAATTACTTTTATTGCAGGTCAAATTGACCATATTAAAAATATTGATGAACTAACTTTAAAAAAATTAACAATCATAAACAAATTTGGTAACACAGCAATTAACCTCGATTCAAATGACAATCACGGAGGTATAATCTCTTTATATAATAAATCTAAATTCCAAACAGTGATAATTAATGGTGGCAATAAAAATGAACATCCTGGATTACTTACTTTTAAAAAAGATGAGGTCATTTCCTTTGCTTTAATGGTACAAGAAAAAAGGAATCTGTTAAACATCTATAATGATGATGGATTAGATGTTTTCTCAATAGGTACTGATGATCAAGGAAATGGGGGATATAAAATCCAAAACGCTCATAAGAAAGTTATAAAAACAGAAGGCTGGGATTGGAGAGCTTATAATTATTGATCTTTAAATCAATGATATTTAGATTTTGTGTCAATATCAAGAGCTAATCAGGTAAGAGGGGGTTTTTCTGACTCTTAGCTAAATTAATTTCCAGTCTCAGCCGGGAATTTAAATAACGGATCACACTATCGAGCACCCGAATCCCTGCCCGCTGGCTTTTAACAAATATCATAAAGCCATCAGCATAACGGACAAAGCAGTGACCCTGGTGCCCAGTTCTTCGTCAAAACTATCAAGTACGATATTAGCAAGCAAGGGAGACAATGGTCCGCCCTTGCGGTACGCAGGTAGCGCCCGACGAGTTTTTTGGCGTTTCTGTTCGTCAGCTCGTCGCTTTGCTACAGGCTTCCTTCAAACGAGACCTCACGGTCACGCCCTTGCCTTTCGCTAATCGTTCCGTATTTGTTCTTTGCAAATACTGTGATCCACCGATAGGGGACTTACACCCCACTAGTTCATGAACGTGCCGGGCGTACACAAAAAAATCAACTTGACGCCTTAGCCACTGCTAATATTCAGGTTTTGTGCTCTCATGTCGGCGCAAGTTATTTCATCGTTATACAGCTAAGGGTAGAATAAAGAAATGAATAAAATATTAGTTACAGGCTTAGGGATATCAAGCAGTTTAGCCAATTTTGATTACTCCTGGATTATTTTACAGCCTTCTACATTTATATGGGCTGATAAAATTTTAGTACCAAAAAATATTTGGTCTGTTATAAAAAAAGAAGTTTGGCCACCAAATTCAGGATTAGCTAAATGTATAAAAATAATATTTGAAATTGCTGACAATCAGAATATGATAGAAATAGTTGATCCTTCGGAAGTACTAACTGATAAATATGATGAAATAGTTTTTGAACAAATTGAAAAAGACATAAAAAGGTTAGAGAGCGTATTTCCTGAACAAATAAAATATGAAAGAGCTACGGAAGAAAATCATCCAGATATTTTAAGAATAGATAATGAACAATATTGCACAGGGCATATTTGGACTATTTACGCAAGTTTAACATTAGCAAGAATATGGGAGGCAAATTGTATTTTTGATTCTGATCAATTAAATTATTGTAGATATAAATTTGGTACAATTAATCATCCATCTGAAAGTGATACAGGAAAAATTATTAGTTTTAATAAAGTATTTAATGCCTTTTTACCTAATGAGCCATTATTTCATTATTACTCTTTGAATAGTGAAAAGCAATGTCAAGATTGCTCCAAACAAAAGGAGTGTGAATTTGAGTCAGTAGTAACAACAGAAAATAATATTAAAAAAATTATGGAATGGCGTGATTACGATGAAATACAACAACTTAAAATGATTTTGAATCAAAATATTTTAAAGCACAGTATGTCATCAGACTATATTGATCCAGATGAAATTATTAATGCTATTGGAGAAAAAGGGAGAAACGCTAATAAACAAATGCGGAAAATATTTCCAAA
>WJKD01000228.1 GCA_014729315.1 Promethearchaeota archaeon
AAAAATAATAAATCAATGAAGAATGTTGAGTTCCATCAATAAGATTTGAAAAATTTTATCAATAAAGGTTTCCAAGTGAAGATTTAAATATTCATATAATTACAGATAATATATAGTCATAAATATAGAATTTAATAACAACATTATAAATTGGAGATTCCCCATGGGATTCGGAAAAAAATTAAAGAAAGGTTTAAAAAAAGGAGTAGCAAAAAGTTTAGGAAAAGCTACAGAAGAAATAACTGGTAGTAAAGCTGCGGGAAAAGGAGTAAAGAAAGGAGTAAAGAAAGGTAGCGTAAAGAAAGGACTGAAGAAAGGAGTAAAGGAAGCTAAAGATTAAGACTTTCTCTCTGATTTCAATCAAATCCCGTTTTTAATTTTTTATTTTTTTTATTAATTGCTATTTTAATTATTAGGATAATTCAGATTAAATCCTTATAGTTTTATAAAATAAAATTTTATAATTTTACTTTTTTATAATAATTAACATTAAATCTTTGAATAGTGATCAATTTGAGCGTAAAATTAAAACTTCATTACGAACCCCCCTTCTCAATGCTGTTTGAAAAATCAAACGAGATCTTGGAATTTGAGGATGAATTACAGCTAAAAGATTTACTAGACAAATTTTCTGAAGAATATGGTGATAAGTTCAAAGAGCTTGTTTGGGACAAGAAAAAACAAGATGAGTTAAATTCTATGCTCTCTATCATAATAAATGGAAATAGTTACAGGGATGACGACTTTTTAGACAAGAAATTAAAGGACGGAGACGATATTTCATTTATTTACATCTTCTTTGGAGGTTAAATTTTCATAGCTCGTTTCTTTATTTTTTCTTTAAACAATATACAGAATCCACATCGTAAATCCTATTATTAGAGGATTTAATAGATTATCGTTAATGTGTTTTGAAAAGGAATCAATTAGCGCAAATAAAGTAGTTGCTGCAGACGCTATTATGAAAATCCTCGTTAGATCGATATTAAGATAATCTGAAAAAATTAAAAATATTCCCATAACAATTAAAAATGTAGCCATGGCTCCAGCAATCAATCCTTCTAAGGTTTTTTGAGAATTGGTGGGCAATTTATGTTTTCCCATTTTCTTCCCAACGAGAGAAGCGGCAGCGTCGGCACCAGTTGTAATAAGCGCAACGGTAGCGAAGATTGGAAAAGGGACGAATATAAACGGAACAAACGCGAGTACCATTAAGGTTGAGGCGACAAATGTGTTTGTTTCTTCTTTTCTCATTGATTTTTCGTACCAGTTCTTTGCCCATTTAGGTAATGTAAAAAAAGCATTCAAGCGAGCTAAATCTGCGAGTTGAAACATTATAATAAATCCTAATCCTATGGTTGTTATCCACCAATAAGCAAAACTATTCGCATCTAATCCCAGACATTCTAATAAACCTAACGATTCGAAAAGTTGGCCCAAAAACCAGAACATAAAAATTATGCCGACTGTGAACAAATGAAGACCTTTTCTTCCTACATCACTTTTAAAATCGTAAACCCAGTTTTGATTGAATTTTTCGCAAAATTCTGAATAATCTCTTTGTAGTCTCTGATTCTTATCTAAATGACAAATAATTATATTATATACCAGCATTGAAAACCATACTATCATTTCTAAACTAAGAATTAAAGATGTCACGACCCATATTAATTTTAATCCTGATTCTGAGATATCCGACGATTGGTTGGGGATCATCCACGGATAAGAAATTCCTGCTACGAAGAATAAAATGGCGACAATAATTTCGTTCGCTAAAAGATGCTCGCTTTTTTTTTGTTTCCAATTTTTCAAAGTATAGATTAAAGTAAAAATGGAGAATCCAATTAAAATAATAGTCGTTGGTAAATAGTACATTTGACACCAATTTTCGTTAATATTTATTTAGAAAATAAAAGATCCTTATAAAATCCTAAAGTTACTAACTTTTAGAAAATTTACTTTAATACATTTATTTAGGATAAAATTTGTAAAATTAACGGTGTGTAATTTAAATCAAAAGAAAATCGGATAATAACGAAAATTAGCGCTAAACCGATTGGAATTAATAAGTTATCAGAAATTTTCATTGGATGATTTGTGATTGCGTCAAAAATAAGGAACGCAATTGCAAAAATAATAGAATAAATAATCCCAATAAAAAAAATTCCAATGATAAAAGCTATTGCGGTTCCCGCTAAATTTCCCTCCCATGTTTTATCTCGATTCCAATGAATCCTTCTTTTTCCATACCTCATACCTATTTGACTGGTCATTAAATCCGCTAAAGAACTAATCCCTAATATAGCAAATAGGACCATTGGAGGGCACACAAACGATGCAAAAAGTTGCCCTATTCCAAAATATAAATAGGTTCCGTAATTGCGTTTCTCATCGTCAAAAAGAACTAAATTCGGAATGAAATTAAGTGGGAAGGATAAATACTTTGCTTTTCGGGTAAATTCGTTTGCTAACATAATTAGAACGAATATGTAAAATGTAAAAAATAAAACATAATAAAACCAACCAAAATTAAAGAGCACGCTTGAAACCGAGTCTCTATTCGTCAAAAGCTTCAGATATTGATAAATCATGTTATTATTGGTTGGTGTGACTGTAATTTTAGATTTACCGCGCCATCTTTCAAAGTTTGCTACAAAGACATAACTAATTAACCATATCGCAAATAATACAACGAAAATTAGCACATGAGCTACTTTTCGATAACAATCTCTCCTCACTTTATTTGCTTCTAAGATATTTCTCTCTAATTTTGATTCCAATTTTTTTAAAAAACTTGTTTTAAAAAAAATTCTGTGGCATACTGTAAATAAACTAGATATAATAACTACGGCATCAATTATTAAAACTGGAAGACAAAAAAATTGAAGAAATAGGGGTAAGGTTATCCTAGAGAGTTCAAGAGATTGGAACATCAACAGAAGAAGTAATTGAATGTTGAATAAAACGAAAAACAACGCTCCGAAGCCAAAAATGTTGTTAAAATGTTCTTTTCTGTCGGAAAAATGCATGAATCCGTACAAAATCGAAAAATACGAAGCCAACAAGAGCAGAAAACATGGGAAAAAATCTGTACAAACCATATTATTTTAAATGTAATTTATTCCGTTATATTCAATATAAATATGAAAAAACTCTTTTAAAAGATTAATCAAATGAAATATTTATAATATTATGAAAAAGATAATACTCGCTTCGCAATCTAAGGACAGAAAAAAACTTCTTGAGTCTATTGGGCTTGAATTTGATATTTTACCAACGGATATAGAAGAAAATAAATATAAAGAGAGTATTTCCGAGCCAATAAAATTAGCTTGTGAATTAGCAAAAGCTAAGGCTTTAAGAACCAAAGAAAATCAGAGTTTAAGTAAATTTAAACAAAAATTTATTATTATAGCTGCTGATACAATAGTAGAATTTGAGGGAAATATTATAGGAAAAGCTAGGGATCCAGACGATGCCTTTCGAATTCTGAACAAATTATCGGGAAAAAGTCATAACCTAATAACTGGAATTGCCATAACCGAGACTCTTAGCTCAAAGTTAAAAGTAGCATACGATTGTACGAAAGTAAAATTTTTACCTCTAAGTGATGAAGAGATACGAGGGTATCTTAAAAGCGGAGAATGGCGAGGAAGAGCAGGAGCTTATTCTATCCGAGAAAAGGCAGGACTATTTGTAGAGTCAATAGAAGGGTCGATCTCAAATGTTGTAGGTCTTCCGTTACAAAAACTCTTCCAAACCTTAAAAGAGCATTTTAATACTAATATCCTTCTTAAATAAATCAAAATCCACTATTAGTTAAGGAAACTTTAAAGATTACTTAATACTTTTTCTATTTCGTAAAATAATTCAGGATAGAGCTTTTTAAATACTCTAAACCAATCTAAACCAATAATAGCTCCTGCCAATATACACAAAAAATAACCAATAAAAATTAATGTATCGTTTCTCAGAAGATACGTCTCTTGGAACAATATTCCCGTTCCATACACTATTAGGTTTATCGAAATGCTCGTAAATAAGATACCAAGAGGATAGAGTAGTAATCGTGGAGATGCAAAGAATTCTACATCATCCTCATTAATCCGATTAAACACTGAAGTCTTTTCTGACTTTTCGTTTTTACAATTTATGGGATCAATTTTTTCGATAAATTTTAGCTTTAACACATCTTTCCAATCTCTAAGGATAAAAAAAGAACCGAAAAATAATGTTAAAAACAATAAAAATTGAGTTAACATTAATAAAACGGTAAAAGATGGATGGAATATTCCATTTCTAATCAAATACCCACGATAAATTATCAAAGCTATAGCTAATCCTATAAAAATAATTCCAACAATTCCTTCGTGAATGTGATATTTCTTAAGTATGACAGCATCGTTATGTTGTGCTGTTTTTTTGATAAGAATGTAAATTAATAATAAGATAATTCCTTGAGCAATAATAGAAAATGTAATTAGGATAGTTATATCCCATAAAAACCATGGAACGAATGTTAAATTTGTAGTATCTTGGATAATACTAAGAAAAAGTAGCGTGACCAATATTAAAATTGTGATTAGAAAAAGGTTCTTGAAATATTTCATTTCGAACAGTAAAAAAAGCGAGTAGAAAACGAGATTTACAGATACTATTAAATTAATTCGTATCAAATTAACTGAATCTAAATCAAATCCTATATACATTCGACCTAATATGTAAATTAATAATAAACCGATTGTAAAAATGCTCAAAAAGCTAAATAATATAAACCTTATGCTAAGTTTATTCATTTTTAAAAATTTTCTAATTAGAGCAATATAAGATTGTAATTCTATAATTAGGTTAAAGGTTCTAATGTCTATTAAATCATATGAATAAAAAAATTCAAAAATAATAATGAAAAAAAGATTAAACAATATTTGAATTAAATTAATTATTTCTTAGTCGTCTTTTAGTTCTTTAACGCCCTTTTTAGCTCCTTTTTTAACTAACTTCTTAGTCTTTTTCTTTAATTTTTTTCCTAAACCCTTGAATGCACTCTTTTTTTCTTTATCGTCTCCCATTTGATTCAACCTCCATGGAATAAAAATACAGATAAAAGTTCTATTTTCAAATCAAAAAAATAGAATTTAATAATCATTATACAATGTATTTCCGTTAAAAAGATTTGCTTTTTTTTATCATTGCTTAGATTGAATTTATAATAGATATATTTCAGAAAGAATATTCCATATACCCAATATAACTCGTAAAATGATTCAATTAATTCTAAAAACAAATTAAGAATTATAGATCTATACATTAAAAGAAAGATCCCTTCTTTAGTTATATTCAATAGAGATATTGAAGTAATGTTTAATTAAGCTTTTAAATAATATTCCACGATTTTTTCAGCTAGGTTTACATTTGATACCTTTTGCAGAGCTGTGAAACCAGGAATAGAATTAACCTCTATTACTTGATATCCATTTTCACTTTCAATAATGTCTACGCCTGCAATTTCAGTTTTTACAATATTCGCAGCGTTTACTGCAAGTCTTTTTAGTTCCGAAGTTAATTCGATAGGTTCCATTTCCGCTCCTGCGTAAATGTTAGTTTTCCAATCGTCGCTAATTCGATACATTCCCGCTATTGCTTTATCACCAATAACCATCACCCTTATATCTCGATTATTATGTTCAACGAATTCTTGTAAATAAAAAACCTCGTTAAGATGTCCTAAAGTATAAATCACATTTTCAGCAAACGCTTTATCGTTTAATCTAGTAATACCGATTCCTTTTGAACCGAATAAAGGTTTTAAAATGACATCTCCCCCTAGGTCTTCAAAATTATCCAAAGCACTTATAGGATCTTCACATACCACCGTTTTAGGTGTCGGAATACCATGCTTTTCTAAAAAAACCGACGTTAAAAACTTGTCGCTTGCAATTTCCAAAGATTCTCTTGAATTAATCAGTCTCATATTATATTCTTCCATTGCCCTTAATATATCAAGCCGAAAAAAGATTTTTTGTGTGACATTTGCTCCAAACCCTCTAACTAATGCCTTCATTTGGGATAACTTACCAAATTGATCGCCGAAGTTTTGAATGTTAATTTTAACTATAACATTTGATGGTACGAAATATTGAACATCATAACCTTTCTTTTTAAGTTCTTGAGTTAATATCTTCACTTCAGGGTCTTCTGGGTTAGGAGTTATTAATAAAGTCAGCATTTTTTTCACGATTCTACTTTAATAAATCAGTTATTCGTTTTAGATTCAATATTTATTAACCAATAATAATAAATAGTTTTATATCGATAAATCTTTTTTATTCTTAGATAGATTTATGAAAGAAATGAGCAAGGATTCTGACCTAGAAAAATTAACGGACATTCTCAGTAGTGTTCGAGAACTTTATTATAAAAAGAAGGAACAATTAGAGGATCTAAAACTTGAAATAGAAAAAATCAAAGATGTCTTAAACCAGCTTAATTCCATGGTCTCTAACAAATCCTTTCACGGTGCAGACGAAATTTACCAAAGTAAAACAATTGGTTTCACTAAAGAGAATATTGAAGAATATGTCGAAGATAAAAATAATAATAAAGGTTCAAAATTAAAAAGAAAAATTTTTTCTAAAAATCGAGAATCTCTGGTCTGCGTATTAAGTTTTACCGATTTCAAGACGATTGAGATTAAGTTTCTTAATCCAAATGACCTCATGATAAAAGAAACCCTCGATAAGTTCATCAATATTTTTTTAAAAGGTGCTTTAATTCAAATTAAGGAAAATAATCCCGAATTAGATCTCCATTATTCTTATTATAAAAATAGCGATATTATTGAAGCTATATTGATTAAAAATGTTAATTCTATGGACGATTATGATTTAATAACCGATAAAGTTGAAGATTTATTAGCATCCTTAAAATAAAAAAATAAATGAGTTTTTAGGATTGTTTTAAGAAAACCCAATTTTGTTAAAATAAAATATATATTTGCATATTATTATGTTTATTTAAACTACAAAAAGTTAATATTTCAGAAACTCTTCTTATGATAAGAAGAGAGAATTTTTTGATTGAAATATACAACATAGATTTAACATTCTGAATATATTAGCGGAAAAACAAAGTCTATAAACAAAATTAAATAAAAATAGTGATAGTGGATGGCAAGAAAGAAAAAGTGGCTTATAATGCCTCGCGTACATTCCAAGTTTAACGACGAAGCTCTAGAAGAAGTATTAATAAGTAAAGCCGTTGATCTTTTGTCTACAAAAGATAAAGAAGCGCCATCATTTATTTTCTTGTGTGGTAGCTTTTTTGATGTGAAAGGGTTTGCTTATTCAGCTCTCAGAGCGTGGAAAGGTGCCGCCAAACCTTCAGAAGATAGCAGTAGGCGTCCCTTACTCGAAGCAACATTTGCATCCTTATCGGTGTATTTGAGTTCGCTACTCTCGTTGCAATCGGATTTTTATTATGCCTATGACGAAATAAAAGAAATCCTCTTAGAGAAAAAGCGGGAAGATCTGTGGTCAATTGTCTCAGAAAAACTTCCTTTTATTTCATTACCTCCAAAGGAAATGTACGGAAAGCAAGTTTCTCCGATCTCTCCCTATTTTGTAATAAAGCAAGATGAGGACATTATATTAGGAGAGATATATCCTTCCGTATTTCTTACAAGCATTATAACTTCAATAAAATCAAGATTCTTTCTATTCTTTCAACATAGAGGTTACACTGCATTCGGATTTTTTAACTCGTTACCTCCTTTAAAAAATTTTGGATTTGAAGAGAAGGTTCGGGACTTTTCGCAAGATCCAACACAAGAAAATCTTTTGAAGTACGCTAAAAAGGCAAAAAATCTCAAAGAAGTCATGATTGCCTTAATTCACGCACATAATAACGCGTATCTCGAACAATTTCTGGTCGATGATTACGAAGTGCTTCTTAATAAATTATTACAAGGAGGAGAGGTGTAGTAGGATGGTAAATATAGGATTATTAGGAGACATCAGCGTTGGAAAAACTTCGATTTTAAGACTGTTTGTACGTTATTTAAATAAAGGTGATATTGAGAATGTGGAAGGTGGAAAAAAATGCACGGTGGTCAAAACGGATTTTAGCGGTGAAGCAACGATACCAGGAGGCGAAAAGGAAAACGCACTGAACGAAAAAGAAACCAAAACGATACATCCCAATAGAGTAGTGTTTAGGGAAGATGACAACCAAAAAGCGCATACCATATTCGCACCAGGCGGCGATGCTTCGAGAGCCGTGGTAAAGATGGGTATAATAACCATTAGCCGAATCGCTACACAAATAATCAGCGTTTTTTCATGTGATAGAGATATAGAAAGGCAATTCGAATTCTTTAACGACATTCGATTCTTTCCAGATAAAATCTTTGTTTGCATAAATAAGGTAGATCTAATTAAGGATGATTTAGAAAACAAATTAAAAGAGATCAAATCCAAGATTGAGAAATTTTTTAAGGAAAGAAAAATAGATGTGGTTGATTACTTTGTCACTTGCGGGGAGACTATTGAGGGATTTGACGC
>WJKD01000229.1 GCA_014729315.1 Promethearchaeota archaeon
GCTCTATGCGCTGCTCCGAAAGCGTCCGCGATGAAATAATCAAAAAGCGGGGAGAGCGTTTGGATCATTTCAGTTTTTTGTGCTTCTGCAAAATCTTTAAATTGTTTGTTTTCGGTGTCCCATTTACGCACATTATCGAGAACCAAAACCTCGCCAACATTTAAGTCCTTAATTGCTTGAACTGCTTTATCGCCAAAAATATCGTCAACGAATTTAACTGGTCTGTCCATTAATTTTCTGATTTCGTTTGCGTGAAGCTCTAATGAGGTGAAATCTTTTGCACCGGGCCGCGATTGATGGGCCATAATAACTACTGCGCTTGTCTTCAGCTCTTCTAAAGCAGGAATAAGTGCGTGGATACGGGGGGATTCTCTAATTTTGTTATTTTCAACATCGATGTTAGAGTTGATGTCAACTCTCATTAAAACTTTCTTGCCTTTTAAATCAACTTCGTTATATGCTTTATAATCAAACATATGAATCTCATCTCTTGAAATAATTTGTAGTAATATTAAATTATACTTTAGATAACTTGTTAGATCAATTAAACGTAGGTTTTTTATTATTTTTTTTTATTCACTTGAATATTCGAAATATGCTTTCTTAAATTTTTATATTCAAATCCTAGAAAAATGAAAAGGATTAATTATTACAAAATATAACTAATAATCGAATTGAATTAATATCCCAAATTATTATTTGATCTAAATATGAGTAAAAATGTCAAGATTGTAATAATAAAAAATCTGATTAAAATAACTAAATCCTATAACGAGGATCTAGTTTTAATTCCGACTCCTAAGTACCTTCAAATAGCAAATAAAAATGTTATGTACAAACTAGATAATCATTGTACGTTGACGGGGATAAATCTCTCGAATCCGGAGAAAATACTGAAGCCTATCAATGCTTTTATGGGGAAAATCTCTAATATACGCTTTAATTGTGAAAAGAATAATTTAAATAATGATTTAGATTCCGAAGATTTGCTCGTTGTCAAAGAATTAATAAAATTGGATTCTGAAGAAGCTTACATTCTCATAATTAAAGATTCTAACTTACAAATTTCGTCCACAAGCAATAAAGGCATATTCTATGGCGTTCAAACATTTATACAACTGATTAAGAATAATTATATAAACCAACACGAGATCGCTAAAAACCCCGAAATAAAGCGGGATTCGTTTTTGCTACCCGAAATTCAGATAAAAGACGCTCCAGATCTCAAGATACGAGGTGTAGCTCAAGATATATCGAGAGGTCAGGTTTTTACTATAGAAAACGCAAAACGCTATATCAACATTATTAGTCAATATAAGATGAATTTCTACTGCGCATACATAGAAGATATGTTTGCCCATCCAAATCATCCAAAAGTAGGTAAGGATCGGGGCTCCTTAAGTCCCGCTGAAATTAAGGAAATTGACTCGTATGCAAGGGAGCGATTCGTGGAATTTGTTCCAATTTTCGAGTGTTTAGGTCATGTAGATAATATCCTTCAACACAAAGAATACTCTGAATTAGGAGAATTTCCAAGTGCACATTCGTTCGATATATCGAACGAGAAAGTTTTGAATTTTTTAGAGGATTATATCTCTGCTCTTAGTGAAGCGTTTTCTACTGAATATTTTCATATTGGGTGTGACGAAACATTTGATATCGGAAGATACCAATCAAGAGAATATATTGAGAAAAAAGGATATAATGACGCGTTAGTTGATTTCTACGAAAAAGTGTACAATATCGCTTCAAAATATAATAATAAACACATTATTATGTATGATGATATTGTAAGAAAAAACAAACAGATCTTAAACGACTTGACTAAAGAAATCATTCTAATGTATTGGGATTATTCACCAAAAAAAGATTTTCCTGATTTAGAGAGGCTTTTGGACGCCGGTTATAAAGTTATAGTTAGTCCGTCTATGCTAAATTGGCAGCGAAATTTTCCGGATAATAAAAATTCCAGTAAAAATGTAATCAATTTTATTAAAGCTGCTTATAAAAGTAGAAATAAAGGATGTTTAGGCGTCCTTACTTCTACATGGGGCGATATGAGGTATTATTCTCTAAGAGAAAATGAGATCTTCGGAGCGATCCTAAATGGAGATGTTGCGTGGAACTGTGAAAATGCTGATTACAAGAATTTTATCAATAAATTTGGCTACTTATTTTACGGTATTCAAAGGCATATGATGGAAAAATTTCAAAAACTGTTTGTAAAATTGAGCCGGTCCGCGACTTATTATTATCGTCTTTCTGTTTTATTACCTCCATTATTTTATACTTATCTATTTAAGCATCCGTTTCCGATGAAGAACTTTCAACTTCCTTTCGAAAAATATCAGAAATTAGGTAAGTTAGCTGAGAAATGTTTAGAAATATACGATGCTTTAAAACCCCATGTGCTATTTGAGCTAGAGAATTATGAATACATCGGTTTTGGGGCTGAATTGGCCAAATATTTGAGAGATAAAATAGAAATTTCGCAAAAAGTATCTGATAGATTAAAAAGTGAAAATTTAGAAGACGCTGATGTGAAAGAGATAAAAAATACTCTTTTTAATATTAAAGACAAATTTATTTATTTAAGAGAGAAATTCAAAAAATTATGGTTAAGAGCCGCAAAAACACCATGTTTGGAAGAAATCCTTAAACTTTTTGATTTCGTTATAGAAAAATACGAAGACAAAATAGTCCAAGTTGAGAGTGGGATTAAATTTAAAGACCAATACCTAAAGTCAGAATGGATTTGGTCTCAAAATGAATCATTTCCATTAAAACCACGTTATTTCAAAAAAAAAATTATTATTGACCGACCGATAAAGAAAGCAATAATACAAGTAATTGCTTGTAATTTCATGAAAATTTATGTGAACGGAGATCATATTGGGGATGTGAAAGGTAGATATTCGATGTCGATTCTACCCATAATTTTAAGAGTAAAAGCTTACGATATAACCGATAATTTAAGGAGAGGGACCAATGTGATCGCCTTGGAAGCATATAATTTCGATGAATATATGGGTTGTGTCAACATTTACGGTCAAATTTTGCTAGAAAACGAGCAAATTGAAGAAATTAAGACCGATGCCTCTTGGTTATGTGTTTCTGAAGATGAAAATTTAGAAAATAATTGGAAAATGGAATCTTTAGCCGAATCTTCGTGGAAAAGTGCAAAATCCTATGGGAGACCTCCATCGGTGAATGGCGATATATTTGAGCCTGACTTATTAAACGGAGAGATTTCTAATACGCAAGATTATTTTGGGTTTAAGGGTTATTTTTCGAATTTTATTGAAGAAGACGAACCCGATGAAATAGAGAATATGTTAAAAATATTTAAACCATTTGGAAATTAAGGCGTAAATTATGAATAAAATAAGAAAAATCTTAGAAAAGGTCACAGCAAAGGAGATTTCTTTTGAAGAGGCTGAAAAGCTGTTAAAAGCAAATGTAATCGAGAAAGTTGGGGAAATTGCTCAACTTGACGTGTTACGTCAAGCAAGAACCGGTATCCCCGAAGTTATTCTCGCAGAAAATAAGACTATTGAAATTCTTCTTGAAATCATTCAAAAATTTTTAGAGAAAAACCGATTTGTTATTATTTCGAGATTTAATCAAGAGCAAAAAGAAGTCATTGTTAATACTTTTGAAAGCAATTCAAACTACATTCTTAAAATCAATAGTATTGCGAAGATAATCACGATTAAGAGTAAAGATTTTAAATTTCCCTCATTTAATGGACTTGTTGGGCTCATCACAGCAGGGAGTTCTGATATTTCGGTTGCTGAGGAGGCTAAAGAAATAATCCTCGCTATGGGATGTGAAGTTATGTCGAGCTACGATGTTGGAATAGCGGGAATACATCGAATATTCAAACCTTTGAGCGAAATGACCAAAAAAGGTGTTCAGGTAATAATCGTATGTGCAGGAATGGAGGGAACTTTACCTGGCGTTGTTGCAGCCCTTGTTGATGTACCTGTCATTGGAGTTCCCGTTTCGAGCGGGTATGGGCTTGGCGAGAAGGGAAAAGGAGCTCTAACCACTATGTTACAGAGTTGTTCTCCAGGGCTATTAGTTGTTAATATTGACAATGGTTTTGGCGCTGGTGCTTCTGCGGCATTAATTGCGAATAATGCTAAGTAATTAGTCTTTCATTGAACTTATTAATCCGATATTTTTTTAGAATCGAATTCTATTCGAATATTCTAATGAAATATTGTTGTAAAATTATGAAGAATTCTTTTCTTTATTTGGATTATTTAAATACAATATTTTCGAAATAATCACCTTTATAAATTCATAGTTTTTGATATTATTAGGTGGTAAAATAATAAAGGACACTAGCTTTCCAGTGGAGCTCAACGGATTTATCAAAGACTTTTCTTTAGAGGATATGAATGACAATTTATTAAACGCGACAATCAAAATCCTATCCTTGATTAATTACGAACTTGTCATAACCCAATCGTATTTACAACATAAGTTAATGATTTCAAAAGAGGAATTAGATTATATCTGCGATAAGATGATAGAGACTGGTTGCTTAGAATATGTGGATGTCTCTAACGAAAGGATCTTAAGCCTTACTCCTCAAGGAAAAAAGAAATATGATAAAAAAATTCGTAAAATGGATTTTCAACCTCAATTCATGAAATCTGTCGAAGATATTGAAAAATTAAACTTATTTAACAAGTATGAAGTGAAGAAAGTCGCTACCCAAGACAATATCCCATCTTTTATCGGATGTTTTATAGCAGATAAATATGGAAAAACCCTATTAACTTTTGAACTCTTTGAAGGATCTTTGGAATATTATTTACAAGGCCATATCAAAAAAGAAGAAAAAATGAATAAAGAAATGGATATCGAATTAATTCCAATGTTCGTGAGCGCCTTGGAAAAGTTTTCCAAGGAGATAAATATTCAAGATGTGTCCGCGCTTAAAATCAAAGGAGCGAATTTAAAGATGCTGTCTTATAGCTACGACAAATTCACAGTCACTTTATTTATTAATCCTCACATAAATTTGAAACCCATAGAAGCTAAAGTACAAGATTATTTTCGGGTATTATTTAGAACTTATAAAGAAGAATTAGAAACAAGCCTAAAAACGGGAATAATGGAAAACATTTCTCATCTTAACGAATTAGGGAGAGAAATGTTAAAAGAATTGAATAAATTTGTATTCCTTGGAGAATTTAAGAATATCGTCAATGATTTAGAATATTTCGATGGTGTCTATGCTCGGTCGTTGTATAGCAAATTAAATAATATCTATAGCGATTTTGAATTAAAATTCACGATTATTTTAGAAAAGATCAAAAAACTCAAGTTAAACCTGTTAAAAGCGATCTTAGAAGAAGACCTCCCGGAATTTAGACATATAATTAATAAAACGCAAGATATCCAATCTAAGCTCAGTAAAATATAAAATTTGAATAGCATAAAAGATTTATAATTAAGCTAAAAATGACTTAAATAGTGTAAGTATTAAATTTAAATAGTTGTTTGACCTAGTGATGATTGAAAATCTTAGTTTTTCATAATTGAAAAATTAATTCTATTTCAATTCAGTATCAAAAATTGGATTGATGTCGAAATTAGGAGGTTTTCGTAACGAAATGTGAAGAATTTGAATATTCTCAAATTTTAATTAAACAACTATCTAATTAATTAAAAAGATCGACAACTATATAAAGGCAAATAACCATAATATTTATTGATCTATTTTTAAATAAATCTACTAAAAAAAAAAATGTAGTTGAGACCAATGGTCGCTACAATAAACGAAAAAAATCTCTTTAAGAGATCTAGGAAACTATTTGAAAAAGGGGATATCAATAATTCATTGGATTATTTCGAAAAGGCTATCTCCCATATTGATAAATCTGAGAAACGCTCAGATTATTTAGAATTCCTTCAGAATATCTTGGAGTACACCCGAAAAAACAATTTACCCGAAGAGGAATCGCTTGTTCTTCGAACCTTAGCAAAAACCTATTCTGCGTTTAATAAATCTTCTGAAAGTCTCAAGTATCACGAACAATCTTTGAAAATTCAACGCACTTTAGGTAAAAAGCTTGGATTAGCCGAAGGTTTGGTTTTTCTTGCCGAAGATTTGGAAGTAACGGGCGAATATGAGAAATGTATAAAGGTATACGAAGAAGCGTCAGATCTTTTCCATAATTTAGGGAAGCTGAGAAAAACCAAAGATATTAAAAAAGAATTAAAACGATTGAAGGAATTTTCAAGAGAAATCTTCGAAGACGAATATATTATGAGCAAATTCCACGTCGATAAATACTAAAAACTATAAAACTACCGATACAGATTTTCAAAAATTATTCAGCATACTATAATTTTCTTTTCTTTTATTTTCTGTCTATTTTTTATCAATGGTATTTCTAGAATTCTTTTGCTATCGAATTTAACTTGGATTGAACCAGTAATTGAACTCTTTTTACCGATAAATTAGATTCAATGCTAATCCTTTTAAGATCGTCGAATTCAGGCTTAATGTTTACAAGGACCTTCTGGTTTTCTAAAGTGTAAAAAGATAGTTTAAAAGAGAAATAATATCTTTTTTTTTTAATCTCTATCTGTTCCTTCTTGATTATTCGTTCTATACATATTCGGTTTATATTTTGATATCGCACACCTAAGGTTCCTAAATCTTCCATCATTGCTTTAATTAAACGATTTTGATGTTCTGGATGGCATAATACTTTAATAAGATAACCGGGGCGATTTTTTTTTGTTAGCGTTGATATTACCTGCACGTCCAATATTTCTTCTTGAGTCATAGAATCAATAAAATGTCCGATAATCTCACCGCTCACATCGTCTATGTTCGTTTCTAATACAACTAAAGGCTCAGAATATTTTTGAAGATTATTTAAACTTTTCGAATCATTGACCTCACTCGCTTCCTTATCATCTCCGTAAAAGAGTCTTAATAAATTTAAAAAGTTTTTAAATTCTCTCTGACCGGTGCTATAGGCAGTTCTTTTTAAGTTCATCTTAAAATTTTTTGTAATCGGATTTAGGTTTGTTAAAAGCGCTGCACCCGTAGGGGTCACAATTTCGCCATCGATTGGTCCTTTTTTAATGACGAGATTTGACTTTTCCAAGATCTTTATCGTTGCTGGGGCTGGCACAGCTAACGATCCGTGGGCAGCGTTGATCAATCCTCCACCGATCGGCAATTCGCTACAGTATATCTGGCAGTTTTCCTCGAACAATCCCAACTTTTCTAATGCTTTTGTAGTGCCTAAAATGTCTAATAATGTGTCGACTGAGCTGAGCTCGTGCAGATGGATGTGTTCTCTTGCCTTATTGTGAACTTCGATTTCAGCATCTATTAGAGTATTCAAAACCTGATTGCCGTAATTCTTTGCCGATTCGGAAAAATCATATGAATTTAAGAATTCGTTGAGTGCTTTTCTAAGAGTTGACGCCTTTCTATGATTTTTTCGCTCCTTTAGACTAATTTGGAGTTGATTTACTTTAATACCGCTAATATCAATTTTATCCAATTTAATCTTTAGTTTTGAAACTCCGGAAAAATAATCGGGAAGCTTTTCAAGCAATTGAATTATTTCACTATGTTCCGAGGTTAAATCTAATAAAGCAGCTAAAAACATATCCCCGGAAATACCCGAGTTTGTGGTATCAATATAGAGCTGTTTCATCTAAATTTCAAATCTTTTTATCGTTGGATGAGTATATTAAAACCTTTTATAATTAATTCAAAATGTAAATACATTAGTATGGAAAAATAATACTAAAAATAATTAAATTCATATTATTATATTTATATAAAACACTTGTGAAATTTAGATTCTATCTTTATCAAAGTGGACACGAGAATAAATGAGTGAGCTTCAAACCTTAAAATTTCTCTTTCTTTGTTAAACAATTTTGACGATTCTCTTTACTTGATTCTAATAAAAGTTTATTAACTTCTTTCAATATAATTATTATTTAAACAAAAATACCATGATGTTTTCTTACTTTGTAAAGCTAATATTTTTTTGTTATTAACCAATTTTCCAAATTATTATATACATTTTCGCTGATGAGCACATCATAAATTTCCCTTAATTGGACATTTTCACATATTTTTCTTTTGCTTCTTTTTTTTATTTATAAATAAAGAAATTATTGAAGTTTAAAATAAAAAATAATGAATTTTAGTTGACAAATATCATGAAATGTAATTCAGAATTGCCATATATCGAATTTGATACAGATGAGACCTTACCTCTATGGTATAATTTTAATATCCAAAAGAAGATTACTGAACTTTCGAGACAAGTCCGGACTTACCTAAAATGTAAAGAATCCACGATTTTATACCGATTTCGCACAAATAATTCTAATTATTTGGTAAAGAATAACGAAAAGCTTCAAAAAAACATTAATCTTTTCGATAGGAACGCCTCGACTTTCTTAAGGGCGTGCCGCAAAATAAACGAATTGGGGGAAGATTTTGAAAACTCCCTCGAATTTTTTATACAGAAAGTGAACTCAGTAGGCGACAAAGATAGCAGAACGCTTATTAGTGAGCTTTTCCAGGGCACGCTCGATGTAATGCTAATAATTCACCAACTTTCGGAACAAGAACTGCATCACTATCCCTCCCACTTAAAACTTGTAGTCGAACTCATGAGGAAAGTATGCGTAGTTCTAATGTACGCGAAAGAATGGGCATCCGAATTTTACGAGGAGCTGGGAAAAAACTACTCCCAACTTAAAAAGGAGGTTCGATCACTAATTCCGGATCGTGTCCTCGAAAAGAAGGAAATGAGACAAAAAAAATTGCCGGAGGAGTTTTAAAATGAACGAGTATACCGAAGTAAGTCGAAAAGCGTTAAAGCAAGACAGAGTAGCGATGTGCCCTTGTTTCGGGTGCAAAATTATGAAACGGGTAAAACCTCTAAAATTCGGATTTTTTGGCTTTGGAAGGCATTCTAAATGTAAGGTCCATCGCATTCCGCTGGTATATTTAGACGAAAAAATTAGAGACGTCGTTAGCGGTGCTCTTGCGTGCCTATTTGATAAGGCGGGACTTCCTCCAAAAGAACTTATAAACTTGGTGAAAGAAAAATTTCCCGCTAACCTTAAAGCATTTGTAAACGCCTGGGTCTATAGTATCACCATCGGGCGTGGAGCGCCCATAGCTTCTTGTTATTTGGACGCCATAGCTTCCGCTTATATGAGTAATTTGACTAAAAAGCAGGTTAAAACCCTTAAGCTTGATATTAGCAATAAAAGAAAGCTAATAAAAGCTCTCAAAGACAACGATGCAATTATTAGAGGGATAAAAGAAATGGCGCACCAGTACGCGAGGCTTCTTAAGCATCTTCGCGCACATTCTGAGGTTCTCGTTGATATTCGAGAGCTCAAACCCATTTCAGAGGATTTAAGAAGAAGTCTCGAAGCGTGGCAAAATGTTATGGCGAAGGAAGAACAGAAACTGTGGGATATTAGAGAAAAACGAGATGTGCCATTGACTACGGTTAAGCGTTTCTACGACGAATCTTTAAACGCTGGCACTTGTAGGTGTCTCCTCGGACTTGCTCCAGAAAAGAATAAGAAGAGAAATATTACTGCCTTTGATCGTTTTTCCACTTATCTTGAATTTTGGAAACAGGGACTTGCAGTAAAGTTTACTAAATCAGATATTCAAGCTCATAAAAGGAATTTAAATAATAATAAAACATCATTCCAACTTGATAGCAAGATAGAAGACTTTTTGGATATACACAATCCTCTAAAAACTAAACTAAATTATAAAAGAATAATGAAATTACCGGAACTTAAATCGAATGAAAATTTAAAGCAGGAAGAAGATGTTTCAGATAAGTTTTCTAATTTTCTAAAAAACCTAATAACTTTACTCAAAAAGGGAGGCATCATTAAAGATAGTTCAATTAAATCTGCTCAGCAATTTCTAGGTTCTAACATTTACTCCTTACGAGGAGATAGGAAAAGATATGGAACTAATATTGCTGAATACATATTAGATCAATGGAATGCTCGGGTAATAAATCAAGCAAAAAGAAGGAATCTTACGGGAAATTTTATGACTGAGTTCCACCAATTATTCAAAAATTATTATATGGAATCAAATTATAAACAATTAAATCCAATTTACAGGTCTTACCGAATTTTACTTTATAGAATAGTTTGTATGTTTAAAAAGGCGGAATTAATCAAGAATAATACTCTTGATAATCTTGTAGAAAAAATAGGTTTAGATTTTCGACACACCATTACAGATTTAAAAAATGATCCTACTCTTAGACCCACTATTATAGTTTTTAATAATTTGAAGCGATATATTAATCGTTTTCTTAACAAGAAACCCTCGTCTAAGTCAATTAGAGAATTGAGAAAATCAACCTTCGAATTGATTGATGAATTTATAGAAAATTTTAGAATTAAAGATATTCACATTTTAAAAAAACTCCAAAAAAAAGGACAATCGCACAGAAATGACCTAATTAAAGAGTTTATTAAGCGATGTGATAAGTTAGGGAATATCAAAAATATAAGTTCCCTTTCTTATTTGCTTTTTAAAGACCGCAATTATTTGAATACACATTTTTTGAACAAAACGAATAAATCTCATAAACCCGAACTATATATCCTCTTTAGGATATTGTTGAATACTATAACTTGGAATCTTGAAATGTTGAATTATTTTGGAGTTCACATTAACGAAGAAGAATTACTTGGATATCAAGCTGAAATTGAGTCAATTATAAAAGAATTTGTTTTTTCAAATAAATTTAGAACAAAATATGTCGAGGAGAATTTTGTGCGAAATGGAATTTCATTAAGGAAGAATTATCTATACCCTGAATATGATGCCATTTTTGCTATGTGGTTAACATGTGGCGTCTATTATGATAATTCAATGATTACTTTTGAGGATGTAAAAAATTTTTTTGACTTTGAGATTGATCCCACTAGTTATCTATTGTACAACGCTTCAATAAATATTGGTTCATATATTTTAAAAAAAGTATATTATAGAATAAAGCAACTCCTGAACAAAATCATTATAGGTGGAACTTTTAATAATTTTAATTACTCAGATAAAATTTTAATCTTCCATGAATGCTTTAATCAAATATATAGTTATTCTCGTGTTCGAAATATCAGAGTTTTACCAGCTAGATACGATGTGTATCGAATTTTTCAAAATAAATATGTAATAACTTATCATGTTGTTGAATTATTGAAGCGAAATTTGGGTATGGATATTTTGTATTTCAGAAATTTACCCCACAGTATTTTTAATGACGGAAGTTGGGTTCGACATCATTTTAGATATGCAGATTACATAATAAGATATGATTTAGGAGAGTTAAAATCATCCAAAGTTAAAGATATTTTATTAAGTTCAAACAAATATCACAGTTCCTACAGAATTTACGAACGCTCAAAAAAAGGAGAAGATAATATAGAAAGAATTCTAGAAGCATTTGCTATATTCAAAAATTACTCAGGAAAAATTATCGAAAGAAAAATAATAAAGGTTTTAGAAAGTTTAGATCTTAATTGGCTATATCACAAATGGAAGTCGCAGGGTCAAGAACAATTTGACTTAATGCTTAAGGAATTCAATTTTAGAAAAGAATTTTTAAAAGATAATTCTATTGAAAAATTTCTCAAAAAATATTATAAAATTATATATGATCAGTATTTTAACAATTATCTTTATGTTAAAAACAATATAGATAAGTTTAAAGGAATTATTTTTTGAATAAATTCTTATTAAATTAATATTATTTGTTTTAATTCTTTTAATACTAAATAATTTATATTTTACTTCTTCATTAGTATAATATAGATTAAATACTCAAAAAAAAACAAAATGTAAAATGAGCGTCTTAGAGACAACTAAATGTTACATAACACAATTGCCAACGACAATTATAAGATTACTAGATCTTACCCCACCAACCCATCTTTCAGATCCAGTCCAGCCCATAATAGATAAGTACGAGGGTATAGAGCGAATTGTTCTCAACTTAATTGATAATTTCGGGCTTTTTGAAATTACTCTCTATAAACCTTCATTTACGATAACTAATTCCGAATCTATGCTCCTTTTAAGCACAAAAAACCCATATACGTTAGGCGTACTCCATCAATTAATGTTTGGGAGTTTTGAATTCGAACCGAACGGTTTTCATCTTCTCAGATATTTGAATAAGAATGAGAAAAAGTCCTGCTTCATTGCTCGAAAAAAGGACTTGGACAGATACGATGGAGGAACATATTCAATACCCAAAGATACCGATATGGCGACGTGGATCGAATCTGCAAAAGCCATTAACAACTACGATTTGTCGTGGATGCATTACCTCGATTTCGAAAACCTACATAAACAGCAACAAAGACTAAAGCAGAGAACTCCAGAGGACTTAATTGAGAAATTAATTTTACGGACGGATAAATGGATTCTAAGTAATTTTAAGCAACTTAGAAAGAATTCGCTCATGATCATTATCGGCGATCACGGAAGATCGAAGATGGACCTAGAATATTCCGGTAAGATTGCACAATGGCGTGAAGCAAGCGTGCCTATCGCGATCTTCATGCGAAAATAGTCAAATTTGTTTTAATTAAATTTAGGGGGATAAATTTGGAAGAAAAAGAGGAATACCAACGATTTACTATTTCTTTACCGAAGGATCTCTACGACCGTTTTGAAGACTTTCGAAAGAAGCTGGATGCATCGCGCTCAGAGGCCATTCGAAAAGCGATGACGGCTTACATGATAAGCGAAGAAAATATCCCGCAGTTATCGGGAAACGTTGTGGGTTGTATAACACTAATCTTAGCCCACGAACATTTTAATCCGAACAAAGATCATTCTCACGAGCATAGTAGCGTGAAAAATGAAAATGTCGAGCACGATCATAACCACGATCACGACCATTCTGATTTAAAAAGTCACGCGCACAAACATGATAAGGGTTATTTTCACGATCACGATTATAGTTCGATGCCAGTTTACGCAAATGTCCAACAA
>WJKD01000230.1 GCA_014729315.1 Promethearchaeota archaeon
ACCCAAAGATTCGTAATCATTATCCTTAATCCATTTATTTAAGCTGTCGTAAGCAGGGACCATTTCTTCATATGGTCCTTTATGTAAGGTTGTGGCATATTTTCCCGCAGAAATTTTGCTAACTTTAAGTTCATTTTTATCACGTAAGGGTTTTGATGTCGGAAATCCTGCTTCTATATCTAAATCTTTCATATCTATATTATAATATATGACAAAAGGAGGGCCACTAGGGTACTCTCCCAATTGTTGCATATATAGAAATAGCTTTTCGTAGATCTCTCCAAGAAGGTGGGGCAAATTTTCAACAGAAGTTCTCGTGCGTATTGATAAGGTTAATCTCTCTTGTAAATCTTTTAATACGATTTTGTAATCCATCTCTTTCACTAAATTTTTATCGATAATCTTCAAATAAATATTGGTTAAGAAATAGAGATTAGTTTAATTTTTTAAGATTAAGAGAGAAACAATTTTTGAGAATTTCATATAAAGATTTAAAAATTTAAGACCTGTCGAAAAAATATTGTATTTAGGAACAACTAAGCTATTAAAACGATATAAAAAAAGATTAAAAAAATTGTAAAGTTTAAATCGTTCGGCAGTGTTCGGGTCTTTCCATACACGCTTGTGGTTTTTTAGGCGTTTCAGATCTCTTTTTAATCCTTTCCTCTCTTCTTGACGCAGCTTCTTCGAATCGTCTTCTTTCCTCGTCAGTTTCAGGTATGATTTCGGGTACCTCAACTGGTTCATCGTTCTTATCTAAGGCAACATATGTCAAATATGCTGACGCTATATGTGTATGATTTCCGGTTTCAAGACTCTCAGCTTCAACGCGAACCCCAATTTCCATAGAAGTTTTACCTACATAATTTAGGGAAGCTTTAGCGATAACTAAATTTCCAATAAACGCTGGTGACAAGAAACTGATGCTGTCAACAGAAGCAGTCACCACATTCCTATGCGTATGTCGCTGGGCAACTATACCCGCAGCATTATCAATTCTTTTCATAATACTCCCACCGTGAACGTTTCCTGCCGCATTTGCATGTTCTGGAAGCATAATGTCTGCGATTTCTACTTTACTTTCGGATACTTTTTTTGCTGGTCTATTTGTCATAATTTTCAATTTTACATTTAAGCTAGCACTATACTTGTGAAGTGATAAAAATTTGTTTTATAAAATATATATAAAATGTTTTAAGGCCAAAATTTAATTAGACCACTTAGAATTTTTTAACGATTTTCAATGGATTAGAACTAGATCTTATTCATTTCAAACGATCGCTCTTATGATTATTTTGAGAAAAAAATTTTAGTTTTCGTCAATACTCCACAACTTTTTAAAAAAAAAGAAAATTTTTAAGTTATGAATTTTTATCCACAACAATACTGAATAATTATTCAGTATTTTTAAGGTATGAATTTTTACCCAAACCAATACTGAATAAAAACTGAATAAAAAAATATGTGATGAAAAATGGGATTTATGGAAACCTATAACGCGATTAAAGAAGATGTGAGCAAGGGCGAGAAGAATTTTAATGTAGCTTGCGAAATGCTTCCTGATGGCATGCAATGCAAAACAACTATGGGAGCTTCTAACCACGAATTCTTAATAGACGCTCCAGCAGGTTTAGATGGAACAGACGAAGGTCCTTCTCCATTACTCGCGATCTTATCCGCAATTGGTGCGTGTATCATTGCAGTCACAAGATTTTGGGCTAGGATAATGGATATCAAGATCGAAGAAATGACTGTTCATTCACGAGGACACATTAATCTTGCCGGAATTTTTGGACTTGATGAAAATATGCTTCCAGGATACGACAAACTTGAACCCGTAATTCGAATTAAAGCTGACGCTCCAAAAGAAAAAGTCGAAGAGATGATGGACAAGGTTCTTTCACATTGTCCAGTAATCACAAATTTCGGCGGAGCTTCACCTATCAAACCAAAAGTTCAAATTAAATAAATTTACTATTCGTATCCAACTTTTTTACTTTCTTTTTTTTTGATTACGCTAATTTCCAACTCAATTTATCGTAAGAATCATTTTCCCGGTCTTATCTTAAAAAAAAAAGAATATACAATGAGATGCGAAATTGATTTTGAATTTTAACAAAAATTACCTAATTATTCCATCTCATGACTGATAAAGAGTAAAAATTAAAATTATATATATAATGAGATTTAATAACTATGTAATGAATATCAGAAAGATATATTCATGAAAAAGGAGATATATTAGAAAAATGTCAAAGGAAATAACAGAAGCATCAGATTTGTTTGACGAAAATGGAAAACTTATTATTGACGGATGGGCTCGAAAGCCAATTATCAATTATAATCGAGAGAATGTGCCTTGTGGATGGCATCGCCTAAAAGAATGGGATAATTACGTTGTCGTATGCCCAAATCATGTGTTCAGTGTGACTGTAGCCGACGTTGGATACTTAGGACAGGTTAGCTTTAATTTAATTAACCTAAAAACTTTGGACGAAACATCCGGAGGGAGTATGAAGTTCTTCACTAAGGGACGAATGAATTTACCTACTAGTTCCCAAGAGGGCGATATTGAAATCCACGAAGATGAATTTGATTTAACTCTTAAAAAATTAGAGGATCGACGGATTATATCGTTTAAATATCCTACTTTCGGGGAAAAAGGATTAGCAGGAACGATCACTTGTTATCAAGATCCAGATAAAGACTCTATCGTTAAAGTTAATCGTTATGAAAAAAAGAAAAAGAAATTTTATTATTCCGATAAAATTATGTGGATGCCCGCTGAGGGCGTATTGACTTTTGGAGACGAAACTTACGAGTTTGAGAAGGAGAAGTGCTATTGTCGGCTCGATTGGGGTCGGGGTAATTGGCCTTATAAAATTCACTGGTATTGGGGAGGGGGTTGTGGAAAAACCGAAGATGGACACGAAATATGGTTCAGTCATGGTCATTCTTACGAAGATCCAACGTTACATGATAAAAATATGGTTGGATACGACGGTATTGGTCATAAATTGGGACCCATAAAATTCCATCTGCCGGATAACCTTATGGATGAGTGGAAATTCACAAGCGAGGATGGGAGGTTTGAAATGACTTTAAAACCGATATACATTCACGAACCTAACATGAACTTTATCATTTTTTCTTCAAAGGCAATCATAGTTTATGGATATTACAACGGACAAGTGATATTAGACGATGGTACAAAAGTTAAGGTCAAAAATATTTTAGGACACGCAGAACGAGTATCTTGGAAATGGTGATTAATTAAAAATTAATATAAAAATTGAAAATAGAAATATATAATAGGAATAAATTATGAGCGAAAAAGCTATAAATACCGAAGAAGTTGGTAAGGAAGTATACGAAAATCCTAAGAAGATAATGGCAAGTTATAGCATGAATCAATTTTTCGGTCAATGGATTACAGGTCCCTTTGGAATGTACGTTTTTATTTTTTACGAGGTACAAATCGGATTATTCGTAGGCTTAGTGGCACTTGCTTTTATTTTATATTCAGTATGGAACGCCTTTAACGATCCTTTAATCGGCTACATCATGTCTCGGCTTCACATGCCCTGGGAAAAAAAGTATGGAAAGCGTTTTCCTTGGATAATTATTGGTGCGATACCTTGGCTTTTTACTTACTTACTAGTCTTCATGGTTCCTTTTTCTTGGGATCCTGTGAACGATCAATGGTTAATTTTCTTGTGGTTATTCGTGAGTATTTGCCTCTATGACACGCTATTCTCTTTATGGGATGTTAACGTGCGAAGTATGTATCCTGACAAATTTAGAGGTCCAGGCGAGAGAAGAGCTGTTGCCGGGATTGGTACGATCATCGGGATGTCGGGAATAGTCGCTTCATCGGTTGTTCCGCCCTTGTTCATAAGATTTGGGGTACCTGAAACCTTCCGGCTTCAAGCGCTAGTTTTAATTTCAGTGGGTATAGTGATCTTCTTTCTTATGATTCCCGGAATACGCGAAAACGATGTTATAAGAGAACGATATCAACAAAGACTTCAAAAATCTCAAGAAGAGAATCCCGAAGGGTTCTTCGGAGCAGCAAAAGGGGTTGTCACAAATAAAAGATTTATGCTAAAGATGTTAGTCTATTTTGGATATCAAGCAGGGGTAGCTTTATTGTCGGCATCGGCGTTATATATGGTTATATTTGTATTGGACATGGAAGCTTGGTTCCTCAGCGTTTTAATGGGTACGATGTTATTAGGGGCTTTTGTTTCCGTGCCTTTGTGGGTTAAATTGTCGCACAAGCTCGATAATAACAAAAGGACATGCGTACTAGCGGGATTTGCCATGTTTGTCACATTTCTACCGATATTCTTCGTTAACGGGCTACTTTTTTTTGTAATAGCTTTATTTCTTTTTGGAATTGGGCTAGGAGGTCAATGGTTTGCGGATCCGCCTGCCATGGCGGATGTACTCGACGATGTTGCTGCTCGGACAGGAAGTAGAAAAGACGAGATCTATTATGGATATCAGACTTTCTTTGTCCGCTTAAGTCTTGTCTTTCAAGCTATTGTATTCGCAGTGATACACACACTTACGGGATTCGTAGAGGGATCAATTAATCGAGCGGATTTATTTAGTAAAAGTCCGACTCCTGAATTGGCACTAATAGGAATTCGTATGCACGCTGCTCTTATACCAGCGCTTTTGGTACTTATCTGTACTCTGATTTTCTGGAAGTATTATGACTTAACTCCCGACAAGGTTGCTGCCAATAAAGTAAAAATCCAGAAACTGAATCTTTAAAATTTAATTTTTCCTTTTTTTATTATTCAACTTGATAACGATAAATTAATCTAATAATTACTCAAGTTTCTAACAAATATTAATGACACAAACATATAGAATTCCTTGGGCTTCATGGTACGAACCTAAAGAATTTATTTTAGAATTTCCCGATTCTTGGGAAGTTGAGATCATCGAATCTAAACTTCCTCCTGAAATTATTGATGAGCAAAAAATTAAAGATCGATTAAATTCTCCCATTAACGCAAGACCTCTTTCTGAGCTTGCGCAAGATGCCCAAAACGCAGTAATAGTCGTTGACGACATCTCTCGTCACACTAAGGCTGAACTCGTTCTCTCGGTTGTTTTGGAGATATTAAATGATTCAGGTATCACAGACGAGCAAATAACGATTATTTCTGCACTGGGAGGACATCGTCCAATGACCAGACATGATTTCATCAAAAAGATAGGTTTGTCAATATTAGACCGAGTTAATGTCGAAAACCATCATCCCTTTTTGAATTTAACCTATTCTGGTGAATCTAAATTAAAAACGCCAATATATCTGAATACGACCTATGCAAACGCCGATCTCAAAATAACAGTGGGCGGAGTGATCCCTCACGGTCTTGCTGGTTTCGGCGGTGGTGCAAAAATAGTTTTACCGGGCGTTTGTGGTATCAAAACCTTAGAAGCGAATCATAATGCTTCAAATAAGGGTATTGGAATCGGAATCGGTCATATTACTCAGTTAAGAGAAGATATCGAAGACGTGTGTTCTCGTGTTGGTCTTGATTTTAGCATCAACATTATTCCAGGCATTAACGGCAATCCAATTGGAATATTTGCTGGACACTACATAACCGCGCACAGAGCAGCCATTGAACTGTATAAAGAAATATACGAATTCGAATTACCCTCTAAAAAAAAATACGACATCGGCTTATTCAACGCTTATCCTGAAGATACCGAATTATCTCAGAGTATTAAAGCCTTAAATGCTTACTTTTTAAAACCAAAGATGATCTCCTATCGAGGAGGCATCGTTATGCTTTCAGCCTCCACGGAAGGTCGAGGATTTCACTCTTTAAGCGGGCAAACAGGTTCACCTCTCTATCGAGAGGATAGAACGGATGATATTGTGTGGAAAATTTTTGGAAAACGGAAAATATTCTTTTATTCGCCCAATGTGACCAAAGCCGATATGAAACACTTTTATCCAGAATTTGTCGAATATCACAATTCCTTTCAGAGTCTCATTTCTGAACTTGAATCGAATTTTGGAACGAATTTAAAAGTCTGTATAGTTCCATCAAGTATTCACCTACCGAAAAGATAAAGAGTTAAAAATAATAATTGGTCTATTTTTTTCTTATTTTGCGTTTAAACAACGGCGGTAGTTCAAGCAAAGAACGAATAAGATTTTCTCGGGACATATCTCCTCCCGTAGCGGTTTTGAGCCAGCTTTCCTTACCAAAAATCTTTTTTACAATTTTACGAGGGCTTAACCCTTGATTATGTAAATTGATGCTTTCTTCCTTTAGGAAACTCCAATAATCTAATAATTCTTGGAGCTCAGAAGTGGTAATAATCCTTCCATCTTCTAACAAGATATTTTTTGGATTGAGCTTGATTAATTTTTTAAAAGTTTCCATCATGATAATTGCATTCTCCCAATTAAAGATTACATTTTGTTTTTCGTTGATAAATGCGTCTGTTGAGAATAATAGTCTCTTTTTTTCGTGGAATATTGAGATTAGGTTGAAACAATGTCCG
>WJKD01000231.1 GCA_014729315.1 Promethearchaeota archaeon
AACTAAAACTAAATCTAATTATTCCTCCTTTTCTGAAACTTAACTGAAGCAATCTGTCGATCATTCTGGTTGAATTATTATTATATAATTTCGATCAATGATATAAAACTTGCAAATAATTTTCTATCATTATCTGTTTAAATTCACATATTTTTGGAGATTCTCTTGAGCAAAGAAATTTTTATTAGCTATAGTCGGCGTGACGAAAAGCTCTGTGATCAGATATTTAAATTGCTTAGTGAACATTTGGAATATGAAGTATTTGTCGATCGGAACATGGCTGCTGGACCGAAGTGGAAGAACGAGTTAAAAAAGAACTTGGAAAGCAAAATTAAACCAGATGTAATTCTACTAGCAACAAAAAACGCTGCTAATAAACCTGATGAAATTATACGTGAAATCAAGATCGCCCAAAAATGCCAACTCAATATTATTCCCATTGAATTCCACACTGGATCTGTTGAAAGACTACTAAAAAGTAAAGATATTAATTTTATTCCTATAAATCAATTTGATACGGAAATTTCGGAAACACAATTAAAAATCTTAGAAAAAAGGCTTCGTGTTTCGCTCCACAGAAAAGTTCAAGAAGAATTAGAAAAGTTCCGAGATAAAGCAGAGAGGTGGGCTGATTCTCTCCTTACTCGACTGGAAAATGATTTCTGGGCAGGGGAATGGCAAGGTTACATACCGCCTGATAGTAAGGATTCCGTTGCTTTAACAGCGCAGGGAGGTAGCGGAAAATCTGTTATTATTGCCAATTTCACTAGGGATTTTCTTTCAAATATCAGTAATTTTCCGATAGTTGTCGATGCAGATCTACTAAGAGGGGGAGCAGAGGAAATTGCTAAAATCCTAGGAGCCAGAGTACTCCCTGAACTTCCCGAACATATTGAACAGATGCAGAACCACCTCAATATACACATAATTTTTATCATTGACGGACTTGATCGAATATCAATTCCTGAAGATCCTGGTCAAGAAAGAATTATCAAAACTATCAAAAACTTGACTTCAGCTGCTCGTACTGTTGTTGGATGTCGAAAGGTAAATTGGGATACAACATATGCACATCGCTTAAATATTAATGAATTACAAGTTAAAACGCTAAGCCAAACGAGGGTTCATAAAATTATTCAAAAGTCATCTAAGTGTCAGTATAATATTGATTTTGAAAACAAATTACTACAAGTACCGCTTTTTTTAGACCTTACATTGCGGAAAATAGAGTACTGGGGAAATATTCCGGAAACAGAAACAGATTTTTTGAGAAAAATCAGGAAAGACATTTTAGTATCTAAACCAGTTGGACCAGCAAATGAGCAAAATGCAGTTGAGATTATTCTTAATTCACTTTCCTTAATTCAGATAGATTCACTGAATTATGAAGTGCCGATCCACGAATTACAATGTAAAGCAAAACTAGGACAACATTTTTATGTAGCATTAGATCATCTTGAGGAACAACGGTTCATCCAAAAAAAATCGACAACTAAAAGCCAAACAATTCGTCTCGTTCATGATTTAATAGATGATTTCGGAATGGTTCTCCAGCTATTAGAAAATTCGAAACTTCGTCAGAAATTATATAAAAACTTTGAAAAAGATTGCGGACGATCCGTTATGGCTAGCCTTATACTTGCGGCTTATGATTTAGAAAAAAATGAACTGGTCGAGGAAATCTTTAAAGAAATTCTTTGGATACTAGACCGTAAGCCGCTTAAAAATGAATCTATTATGGCTCGAACCTGGGCAGCTACTGATGTCTTAAAAATTCGATTTGAAGAGCTATTAGAATATATATTGAAGTGCTTGGATGGTGAGAAAATTGTACAAATACCAGAATTAACTAGTGTGTATACGCCAAGCAATTTAAATAATCCGCGAATTACACAAGCTACGGCAAGTACATTAGCTTCAGTTTGGCTTGGCATAAATCGAGGCAAACTCATTGATGTCCCTAAAGTTATTCCAGTTTTAGAGAAAGGACTCTACAAGTGGGACTTAAGAGCTCGCTTTATTGAAGCGTTAGCAAAATATGACCATCCAAATGCAAGCGCAGCTATTATAACTTTTGCATATAGAGAATTACAAAAAAGTGGAGAAAAACGCGATCCTGAAGTATTAAGATATGTTGCAGTGGCACTCAGAAATTACAATAATGATGATTCTATAGAGCTACTAAACAAGATCCAAAAAGACGAATCACTTAAACCTTCAATCCGAAGAATTGCCAAGGAAAGCTATAATTATTGTTTATTTGGTTCTTATGTTCCCTCAGATCGCGAGGAAAAAGAAATAATTGATGGACTTAAAATTCGGGATGGAAAAAACCGATATTCGGATTGGCGTATAATACAAGACCAAGCAGAGTATGTTCGTAGAATTGCTCTTAGTAAAAACAGATCATTTTCTGCAAACGTAATTAACGCACTAGTAGCTGCATTAAATCACGAACATACAGATGCTAGACGACCTATCGTTGAATGTCTTGGTACTTTTGATAAACCTGAGGCTCGGGATGCTCTTCTGAATGAGCTTTTAAAAGAGATCGTTCCACCATCTGTTAGAAACGCTTGTCTAAGTGCTTTAAAGGAACAGTTGACTCGATGTTCTTCTCCCTCCGAGAGCCAAAATCATCGAGTCTTATTAATTCACGCTGCCAACCAGGCTACATCATTGGGTTCCCATATTATCGCTCTTGATTTACTATCACTTGCAATTGACTCCCAAATCCGTAAACCGGAAGATTGGCTAATCGATGAACATACTGCAGAGGTCGTAAATGCTTTCAATGAAAAAGCTCATATTTTCATCAAACAAAGACCTGAAACTGAGGTCCCATTAGAACCTAGCATTGTCGGTCAGCTTCGAGATGATGATTTTAAAGCTGCTGGACCGCCTTTGGAAACAAAATATCGATTTACATCATTTCAACAATTAAAAAATGGTGACTTGAAAGCAGAGGTTGCAAAAACGACTTGGAATCTAGGGAAAAGCTTTCACAATGTTCTATTAAATACCCCGCAACGATTTTCTATAAAAAATATAGGCTTTTGGTTTACCCCAATACCGCTTGGCAGAATCCAGTTACCAGGAATCGCAGTCGTTCACGTTATTGTTCTTACTTCAGATTTAAAACTATTGCTAGCTAAGCGATCAGATAATGCTGGATATGCTCCCGCACATTGGTCAATAAGTTTTGAAGAACAAATATCAGAGAAAGATTTCCGAAATGATCCAAATGAAGTAGTAATTAATGCATCGATAAGAGGTTTTTACGAAGAATTCGGTATCAAAGTATCATCCTCTGATATTTGTCCGCTCTCAGCACTTATTGAAATTGATACATTTAATCTTGGTCTTGTTATGCTGATACAGTGCAAATCAACATTTGATGAGATTCATTATAGATGGTCTTCTGAGCCTCGACCAGAACACCATTTTGAAGCTACGGAACTTCAAAGTTTAAAAGTCTCAGCTGATAATATTCAAGCGATTATCTCTGGTTTTATAGGTCCTAAGCCCCTTCACCCGACTTCGATTATGCGTTTAGCTATGCTATCTCGATTCTTACGCCATAACCCAAGATATAAAGTGTTAAATGAATGAAATTTTGCAGGAATAATGTGACATAGAAATTGATACACTGTATTAAATAACAAAAACTCGCTTTAAGCAATATAGACAATTTCAATCACAGATTCTTATAAATTTTAGAATAAAATCCCTGTTCAATCCGTGTAAATCAGTGGCAAAAATAAGGAAGAGCACCATGCCCAATATACCCGAAAAAGACTGGAAAACACTCCGGGCAATGCAGGATGATCTGCTGCAAACAGCGTGCGGTCGGATTCTAAATAAAATTTCGAAGTTGATCGAGGAAAGCCCGGATGACAATCATAAAACCTATCTCAATCTTTGGAAAACGATGAGACTGGAAGATGGGAAAATAGCAGACATGTTTAATGATGTCAAACGGAGCAACGCAAAAAGAAAACTGGCATACTGGTATGGTTATA
>WJKD01000232.1 GCA_014729315.1 Promethearchaeota archaeon
ATAAGGTTGGTTATCTTCTAATGTAGGCTCTTGCAATATTTTAAGCATCTCATCTATAAAATTTCTATACACCGGAATTATTTTGTTTTTTTGCGTTTCCGTTAAAAAAACAAGGTGTTTATTGTAAGTGGCTTCATAATTGGGCATGCTACGAACTATCTTACTATATATTGAATCTTTTTCCTTTTTATTTGATTTTTCTATATCTAATTCTAAAAAATCAAAAAAGGAATTTAGAGTTTTGTGGATATTTTGCATTATAAAAACCGTTATACGATTTAATGAAAGTAGCATTGGAAGAAATGATTTTAAATTTGGATGGTTATATAGAACTTGGGCATCCACATCCATAGACATTAATTTTTGTCTAACTTCGGATTCAATTCTATAGATTTTAGCTGGAATATTACCTCTTACTTTTGACTCTCTAAATTTAATCAAATTTTTAAAATTCCTATTAATACTTTTAATGTGTCGTGATATTGTTGTTTTCGACATCTTAGAATATTTTGCTAGTTTAGAAAGTTTTAACTCTTTAAAAACGGTTAAAAGTAAGATGATTATGAAATCAACTTTATCTTCGTAAATAATATTTCCTATTTTCTCAATAATTTCTAAGTTTTTTGAAGGGGAAATTGTATTCATTTCTTGATTCATGCTATTAATGTTAATGAATCTTTGGTTATAAACGCTTCATTTTATTATAAATTTGAAACATAACTCTTAGGGGTTTTTCAAAACGTAAGATATTTAAATAAAACAATACATAATATTTCATTATTATATGCAATGTAATTCTTATTAAAAAAAGGTTCTTTGCATAATTTAAAAAAAATGTACAAGTGAAAAAAAATGATTACGACAGTATTTCTTATTGTTTTGGGGATAATAATATTGATTTATTTAGCTATGGGAATCTATTTTGCGAAATCTTTATTATATCCAATGATGCATCCTATAAACGAAACGCCAGAAGATTATGGGATGAAATATGAAAATATTTCATATATGACCGAGGATAATGTTGAATTAAAGGGTTGGTATATTCCTACTAACTCGCAAAAATTAATTATAATAGTTCACCCTGGAAGTTTTAGTCGAGCTGGATTTGATCCAAAACAGCAAGGATTAGCTAAAATAACGAAGATTCAAGTAAAATTTCTTCCAACTGTAAAACAATTGAATGAAGCTGGTTATAATGTGTTATTTTTTGACTTGAGAAATCATGGAGACAGTGGTAAAAGCAAATCTAAAAAAGTTTATCTTGGTTTAGATGAATATAAAGACATCATCGCTACAATGAACTATATAAATTCTCGAAGTGATTTAAAGAGTCAAGATAAGGCCTTTCTTGGTTTTTGTACTGGTGCTAATTCTACGATTATTGCGATGAATAACAGACCTAACTTATTTCAAAACATAAAATGTTTGATAGCAGTTCAACCAATCTCGGGGAATACTTTTGTATGGAGAATTGTAAAATCCTTATATACTATTGTTAGTGCTGTTATGATTGTACCGTTAGTAACATTAATCAGTCGAATTTGGAGTGGAAAATGGTTCAGCGAAATGAACCCATTAAATTATTGTAATAGTATCACTTGTCCGGTACTCTATATTCAGGCTAAAACTGATAAATGGGCATCACTTGAAGATATTAGAGAGTACTATGATAATTCTCCTGACCCTAAAGAATTAGTCTTCTTAGAAGATGAGGTACCGATGCATCGATTTGATACTTACAATTATTTTGGACATAAACCACAAATAATGTTGGATTATTACGCTAAGCATTTTAAATCCTAATTCAAATCTTTAGTTAGTATTTATTCTAAGAAATTATCTCTTTTTTTTATTTTGAATAAAAATTGTTTTAATTTATTCATTCTAAAGACTATAAACTTGTACTATAAATCTATTAAAAATTTTTAACGATGTTAGCAGCAAAACACTGAGTTTTAGAATTAATTTAAAAAGAATTGGTTATTACTCTGGCTCCATCTTTTTTTTTATCTTTTATTAATACCGCTATGAATTCGAATCATTAGTACTTTCTTGGAGTGAAGCTTTTTCTGAATTGTTGAATGACCATATAATAAAAACAATTACAAAACAAGATGCTGAGACAAGAGGTAAGATTGGAGAATTTAAATAATATAAGATTACCCCACCTAATATTGGCGTAATTATCATTGCGATACTCATAAGCGCATTGTTCACGCCAAGGAGACTTCCAGTCTCTTCTCGTTCAACGCTGTTTGCTAATTTACTTGTAATTACAGGACGACATATTCCCGTTCCAAGAGCTAGAAACATTAAAGGTATAAAAGTAAAAAGAAAGGTGGATGTAAAAATAAGAATAGTAAAGGCAGTAATCATCGAAATTATTCCAATTAGTAAGATTTTATTCTCTCCAAATTTCTTCTGAAGAGGACTTATTAATGAAGTTTGAAAGATTACTCTTAACACTCCGATCCACGCCATAAAAAATCCTACCTCTTGGGCGGTGATATTTATTTGGATTTCGGCAAAGAGAGCAAAAGTAGAAATAAAAAGCATAAACCCCAGACTATAGATTAAAAAAATAATAAGTAATTTTCTAATTTTTGAGTCTTTAAAAAACCTTTTAGCATCATCGATAGGAAAAATATCGTTAAAAGTAAATTTGACTTTCTCTTCTTTTACAATTAAAGATTCGGGAAGAAATATAACTACTAATAGAATTGAGACTAAGCATACTCCTGCGGCAAAAAACATGGGTGTAGAATAATTTATAATTGAAAGAGTCCCTCCTATTAATGGTCCGAAGATTAATGCTGCACCAAAAACAGCACTGGAATATCCATATATTTTAGATCTATTTTCTGGTTCAGTTACATCGCTTATGTATGCTTGACTAACCGTCATATTGCTCCCTAAAAGCCCATCAACCAAACGTGCCAAAATTAAAATCCACACTTCGTTTGCTATTCCTAACAATATAAAACCAATTAATGTGCTAATCTGACTAACTATTAAAAGTGGTTTTCTTCCATAACGATCACTTAATTTGCCTGTCAAAGGGCTGGCAAAGAACTGGCAGAAACTAAAAATACTCAAAATCAATCCAATCTGCAATACATTCAAACCTAGAGATAACGCTAAAAATGGGATTACTGGAGCCACAATACTAAAGCCTAAAACCTCTGTAAAGATTATTAAAAAAATTATAAGGTATCGTTTATCGAATTTTGCTCTTGGAACTTCGGATTGATCAGACATTATAATTACTTATTTTAAAATTATTTTTTAATCTATTTAGATTAGTCCAGAAAGAAGATAATGATTTTCCTATAAGCTCAACGATTAATGGTGTTGAATGAGCGCGATACGGACTCCATTTGGATCTTCTACGAAGGCAAGACTTCCAACTGTTATTTCTTTGGGTTCCATGGTAATTTTGGCACCTTTAGATTTTAACTCTGCCACTATTGAGTTTATATCTTCAACATCCATTCCCACCGAATAAAAGCCGGTTTCATATTCTTCATTTTTTATGAGTTCTATCATAGCATCCCCTTTCCCTTGTAATATTGTGATTTTTGTCCCGGGAAAGGGATTATGTTGACTATCTATTTCAAATCCCATAACCTCAGTGTAAAACTTAATTGACTCCTCCATATCCTTAACTATTATAGTTGCGTATTTTACTTTCATATTTTATCAACCTTTAACTTTGAACAACCAAGATAATAATTTATAGTTTTGCAAATATCTAATGGTTGCCTTATTTTACTACAAAGTCTTATTAGTGTAATTATCTCATTTATATCGTTTTTCTTAACTCAGAAAAAGTTGAACTTTTTACATTGAGAGATCTCACATAGTTTTACTATTATCAGTTCCTAACGGTTTTTGGTGCATATCTCAAGCACTTATTATGAGATTTTTTTCACAAGAAGGTTAGTGATAAGATTAAATACCATATCTATCCCTTTTTTAATTTCTTTTAGATTTTTGAGAGTCAAATTCCTCGTCGATTTCAAGAATTAATGGGATTTTAAACACAGGGTCAATTCTTCTCTATTTTTTTAATTTTATTTTATTTTTATCGTAGTAGCGATAGTGGAAACTTATAATCTATCCATAGTTGCAAATATCAAGGCGACTTTTCACCCAATTCCTAATTGTGATTGATTTTTCATTTTTGAATTACATCTACCTACAAAGGATCATCAATTTAAATAACCTGGCTATTATCTGTTGAGATAAGGACATAACACAAGGCTAGCTCCATTTTCATTATATTACATTTATGAAAAAGTGAAGATAAAATAATAATTGTCCGTGTTGCTCATCAAAAAGTAAGCCATGTGGAAAACTTTATTTGTGGATTGATAGTTAGTTATTTCTTTAAACAAAATACTTAGGCTTGAAATCAAACGAAAAGTGATAATTGAGATAATAAAATTCGCTAAGTTAAAGAGATGTATTTAATTTTAAGAGTATTTTTAGATCACAAGCAATGAAGGAAAATAAGTAATAAAATAAGCAAGAAAAAAATAAGAATAATTTACAAATTTATTTTTAAAAAATTCAAGAATGTTTAATTATCATTTAAGACTTTTCTGTTCTGGGCTAACACAAGCATGAGCACGCATATCTTTATCGTAGGATTCAGAAGGATCGTCAACATTCAATTCTCTTCGTAGTTTCTTAAATTCTTCCATTATTGAGTACATCCAATCAGCAAGTTTGACATTTAAAGGAGAATCATAGGAGGGTAAATGGGGTTTTATGTCTATAACAGGTGTATTATCAATAGCGTCCAATCCCTCAACTAATAAAGTATTATCTCTTTTTTCTACCAGTTTAACCGTTATTATACCTATTGGATTAGGCCTAACGGGGGATCGTGTCGCAAATATCCCTTAATCGGCATCGTTTCTAATCCGGCGGGATGGACTTTTTTGATTTGACGGCCCTTTTCTGGTGTTTTATGAGTCCAGAAAAGTACAACCACATGAGAAAAGTCTTCAATACCTTCCAAACATTCTATGTAATAT
>WJKD01000233.1 GCA_014729315.1 Promethearchaeota archaeon
GGCCTTCAACTGTATTGGTGTATACGAACAACCCTTTTCTAATTGAGATTCCGTCGTTTCTCTTTTTTATAACAAAAGGAAAAAGAGATACATCAGGTAATTGGTTATAATTAAAAATGGTACCTACTTTTAGCGGCATTTTCTTAAACTCAAGATCGTAATAACTAGTCTTATTTTTCGTACATCTTTTGGTCAATTTAAAGTAGATAAGGCATCTAATTTTCTAGATTGCACCAAAAGAAGAACCCCTAAAAAGAGATTTCAGAAGTAAAACTAATAAAAAATAAGAGAGGTAAAAAGTGATTAATCGTCCTCTAATTTGACTTCCTCTTCTTCTTCCTCTAAATCCATGACTATTCGGATGATTAAGTAGTACCCGTTTGTCATCAAGAAGATAAACAGAAAGACTAATCCTATAATCAAAAAGACAAACAATCCGACAAATAAGACAATCGCACCTTGAGAATAATATGTCAAGATCATGAGAAAATTTTGGGATAAGCCCGTTAATTCTAATAATAACGCAATCACAATTCCAACAATCACGGCGAAGATACTAATTAACAATCCTCCGGCGATTACTTGAACCGCTACTCTATTCTTATATTTTTGAGCCAGATGTCTGTCTTTAAACATAATTCTCAGCAAGAACCTTATTCCTTTTCTAAACAATCCGTAAAAGATTGTAATCAAAATGAATAACCCTGCTAACAGACCTCCAATGATTGCTATTTGAAATCCGATGCTTAAACTTTGAAACGCCTCCGTTTTTCCTGTAGGCATAATAATGTCGGCGATTGTGTATATCGTTCCTACTAGTGTAATTAGCATCGCCACTACTATTGAGATGTAGAGTATAATGGCTAACAATTTTTGCTTTTTATTGTATTTCATTAACATCTTACCTATAGATTTCAGTATAATTTAATCTTACAATAGAAGTACTAATATAAATAAATATGTTTTCTTATATTAAAGATTTAAGCTAGTTTTATTTCATATCTCTTTTAAAAATAAGATTTGAAACGAAAAAGAAAATTAAATAGATATTTTATTCTGTATCCTCAATTTTATGTAAATCGTCGAAAATTTTGTATTTATTGCCTTTTTCTAACAACTTATACAAATCGTACGAAAAATCGTATAGTCTATCGTAGACTGCTTTGTTATCCTCTCGAGGTACCCATTTTTTCTCCTCTTTACACAAGTTTTCAGCTGCTTTAGATATATCTGGAAAAAGTCCCGCTCCAGCAGCTGCTAAAATTGCAGCTCCGAGAGATGTTGCCTCTTCAATAATGTTTCTTACGCAAGTAATTCCCAAAACATCAGCATAGATTTGATTCCACAAATCGGATCTTGAGCCGCCTCCGGTGAGTTTTAATTCTTTGGGCTCAATCCCAAGAGTTCTGAAAACTTCGATGTTCTTCCTAACTTCGAACGCGACGCCTTCCAGAACAGCTCTGTATAGATCTTTTCTTTGGTGTCCTAACGACAACCCAAAAATTACACCTTTAGAGAATGGGTTCCAATGCGGTGCGCCTGCGCCAACCAAATGTGGAATTAATAACAATCCATTAGCTCCTATTTTGGATTTTTCTGCTTGTGCTGTCATTAAATCGTATGGATCTTGACCATCTTCAGCAGCCAAGCATTCCGCATGGCCAACTTCGTCCCTGAACCATCTTAATACTGCTCCTGAAGTGAAGATACTGGCTTCTTGCACCCAAGCCCCAGGTATCGCATGACAACTGCACAATACTCGCTTTTGAGGATCAAATTTAGGTTGTTTTAGATAAGCTAATATAAAACTTCCTGTTCCAGTTGTACATTTAATATCACCAGGACCTATTACACCTACTCCTAAAGCAGCAGATTGCTGATCACCCGCACCAGATACTACTAGAGTTTTTTTGTCAAAAAAAGTCTCGTCAGTCGTTAATTCGCCCACATCCACGCCACTTTTCACGGGTTCTGGCATTTTATCTAAGTCTAAACCTAAATCAGAAGCAATATCTTCTGAATATCTTAGATTATTAATGTCAAAGAGCATCGTTCTACTCAAATTGCTATAATCGCTCACAAATCGCCCCGTTAATTTATGGATAATAAAATCAGAGACAAGTAGAAATTTATAAGCTTTATTATATATTTCTGGTTTTTTTTGCTTAAACCACAAGATTTTTGTTGCGGAGAAATAAGGATCAACGGTGAGACCAGTGGTTTTGTAGATTTTTTCTACACCCACCCTTTCTTTAATAAATTCTACTTGATCTGTCGTTCTTCTATCTTGCCACACGAGCGCATTGTGAAGAGGCGTTCCTTCTTTATCAACTGGAACAATAGTTTCCCTCTGATTCGTGACAGATAAACTAACAATTTCTGTGATGTCGATTCCACTTTTCTTTATCGCAGCCTCTATAGTTTTTTTAATTGAATCCCACCATACAGAGGCGTCTTGTTCTACATACGACGGAGTTGGGTAATGACTTTTCCATTCTTCATAGTGGGTTGCTATTATTGTTCCTGCCAAATCAAATATAAAAGTTCGACATCCAGTAGTGCCAAGATCTAAGCTTGCAACAAACAATTAAATAAATCTCCTTATTGTAGTTATAATTTAATTTATGAATAGATTACATTTAATAAGAATATTAATAAAAAGATCTTCTTCTTAAAATAATTAACTTTCTTTTCTAACTGAAAGGTTGCATATAACCGCTTATTTTATCCCAATATTTCCACAAAAATTAACTATTAGAAAAATGTCTTTAATAAGAAATAATTAAAATAAAAAACAGCTATAATTATAATAAACTCTTAATAAAATGTAATTTTAAAAAAATTTTCCTAATAACTTGACGACAACTGAAGATTCTGAAATTATAAGAGCGTTCGATCGCTTAAGAAAGGTATATTTATTAGAAAATTTTCAAGATCGTTCTGAAAGCACTGAAAATATATTAAAAAATTATTTAGATAATGAGGATTTCTTAATAGAACTCAAATCAACCGTAGAATTAATAATTGAAAGCAAGCTGGAGGACAAGATCAGCAAATTCGATGATCTTTTTAATTTAAGCGATTTTAAGGAAGAATTAATGTTGATTAAGAATTATATAATAGAGCTACTGAAAGGAGATCCCGATGTTGAGAATCTAAAGAGTTTTATCGTGTTTAATATAGAAGCAGGATTACTAAAATTTGGATGGAATTATTCAATTTTTAAAAAAGATATTGATTTGGTTATCGGGCTATTCACGGCAATAACTAGCTTTAGCCACGAGACAATTGAAAGGCAGTTGAAAGGGTTAAGCGTAGAGGGAATGGAACTCAAAATGATACCTTTTGCGAATAGTGCCCTAGCCATATTATTTATATTGAAAAGAGTTCCTTCGGAAATCTTAATGAAAAGAATGTGTCGTTTTAAAACCGTATTAGAGAAAGAATTTGGGGATTTATTTATTAAAAACGACCTTGACTTTACAAACAAAAAAGATGTAAAACAAAAAATATATAATTATATGGTCCAAGTACTAAAATTTGATTCAAAGGAGTTAATAGATACCAATAATAATTGAAATTTTCGAAAATTTAATGGAAAAGTTTAACGAACAAATATGAGTTTACGTTATTCATTAAAAAACTTAAAGCAATCGATTATAAATTTCCAAGAAAATGCAAAATCGGAAATTTTTAATTTAGGGAAATTTAGAGTTACCATCGTTAAACCGAAAAATAAGAAAGATAAGACTACTCTTACCTTAGGTCTGTATTTCTTAAGAAATACGATTAGAGAGATGCTAAAATCTAAAATAAAACTTAAGGAC
>WJKD01000234.1 GCA_014729315.1 Promethearchaeota archaeon
ATCTGAGATAAGTAGAAATAAACGCTCTTCCTGTTTTATTTCGGAGGGGACAACTATCTCCACCGGATCGTATTGCGAACACACACTCAATAATTTTTCAATGGGATCTTGTTCCTTTGATGAAAAAGAAGTAGTTACGAATTCGCCGGTGGAAATATCTGAGAATGCGATACCATATCCATTATTATCACGAATCATAGCTGCGATATAGTTATTCTCGTTTGCTTTAAGCATATCGGTTTCAGTTATAGTACCGGGAGATAAAATTCTTACAACTCCTCGTTTTACTATTCGTCCCTTCACAGTTGACGGATCTTCTAACTGGTCCACAATAACTAATGTTTCGCCTAAGTTTACTAAATTTTTCAAATAGTTACCGGCGTGATAAGGAATACCTGCTAACGGATAAGCGTCGTTGCCTATCTTCCTTTTGGTTAATGTGATCCCTAATAGTTTGGATACTTCTTTTGCGTCATCGTAAAAAAATTCGTAAAAATCCCCCATTCGATAAGCTAATAGATGTTTTGGATACTTCTTTTTAACGCTATACCAATGTTTCATCATCGGCGTAAGAGTTTTCGGGTCGAGGTCTTCAAGTGTCATGATGATAAAAAAGTTTTTTAATGTAATTTCAAATTTCTTCTTAATTTTATCTGTAATTAATTGTAATTATTATTTTTTTAATAATTTTAATTTCGATTTAAAGCAGTACTCAGATTCATATTACTGATTACAATTAATTGTAATTAAAGCAGTACTCAGATTCATATTACTGATTTAATCTAAAGAAAGTGAGCAGATAAGATTATATTTTTTTGCTTTTTTGTATTTATTCGAGCGATAAACGATTTTGTGGAAAAAATATTATGTAAATATCACACCAAAATAATATATCTAATCAATTTTTATTCATAGAGTTGATTAGCATGATTTACAGCGTTTTAAGTTATTTCAATACACAATACGGACCGGAGGTCTTTCTTAAATCGAAAGACCTATTGACACTCAATTATATTGATCATATTCCTGTCTTAATGGATTTTTACAAACAGGGATTTTTCCTTCACGAATTCCAACAACTTAAAACTGTTAATCTCTTATTCGAAATATATAGCCCCTTTGCGAGAGGAAGTGTGGAACTATTGATGCTTTCTCTCGTTACTCTCGATTCAGGATATAATATGAACTCCTTTTTTGAAATAATGACATTTTTCGTTGATAAACTAAAAGCTATTCCCGATTGCTATAAAGCCTTTCACTATAAATCCAAGAGTCTATCTGGAGCTTCTGAAAAATTAAGAGTTGTTTCACAATTTTTTAATACTTTTGATTTAAGCTTACCTAAGAATGAGCTCAAGATCAAACAAGCGAGTAAAATTGTATCAATTTACGAATTATCCCAGTCGGGAAAACGCGCAATAATAAGCGAAATGAGAAATAAATTCAAAGATGCGAAATTTCAAGTATCAAATTCAAAATTAATTGAAGAAAACCACTTAATGTAACAATACTGGTTTATTCTCCTAATTTTATTAAAATAATTTTATATTCAATTCAGAGTTTTATTTAGCTATGGACATTCAAAAAACCATCTCTTACGAAATTAAGGGTCGAGTAGCAATAATTACAATAAATAGACCAGACAAAGCAAATGCTGTTAATATTGGAATGCTAAAAAGCATTCACACTTATCTTCTTGAGGCAGACAAAAATGAGAAAATAAAAGTTATTCTTTTCAAAAGTGTAGGCGAAAGATTTTTCTCTGCAGGGTATGACCTAAAAGAAGTAGCGGGCAATCCCGAAAATGTTAAGTTAATTACTGAATGGGGCAGAAAAGTAAATCAAACAATATTATTCTTAAAAAAACCCGTGATTGCACAGGTTCAAGGCATTGCGATTGGATTTGGAGTTCTATTAATTATTGCTTCTGACCTTACGGTATTTGCTGATAGGCCGAAAGAAGAGCTTTATTTACAACTCCCTGAGCTTTTTATCAACGCCTTTCCCCAAACGGGGGCCACTTTAATGCCTCTCATGGCGTTTGGTATAAAAATCGCTAAAAATCTCCTTTTTACTAATAAAAAGGCGGGATTAGAAGAACTTAAGAATATTAGCTTTCCCACTAAAATAGTTCCTTTCGAGAGACTGGAGACTGAAGCTTTAGCCTACGCAAAGGAGTTAGGAAAATTACAGATGGAATTTTTATTTACCGCAAAAGCGATGATGACCATTATGAATAAGTCTTACCTAAAGTCTTGCTTCGATTTAGAAGATGAATGCGCATCCTATGCTTA
>WJKD01000235.1 GCA_014729315.1 Promethearchaeota archaeon
ATACTAAAATTATCCTTTTTTGTTTACTTTTATCTTATTATTCCAATTCTTACATGATTTTACATTTAATCTGTATTAATCGTTGGAATAATTTCATATTGTTCAATGGCTGCGATGGATTACTGCGGTTTGTTTGTTTCCTTCTATTAAATGGTTAAATAACACTCTTAGATAGATTCACTTAAAATAAAAGTAAATCTATCGTCCAGATCATAAATAATGTGAACGAATTTACTTAAAAATTTTAGTTTTTCAAAAAATACTCTAATTAACTAATAAAAGACTGTCAAGAATCTAAAAAATAACAAAAATTATGGTTTGAACAGGAATATTAGTAATATTTTTTCTCCATAATTTATTTTAGCATGGCTTTTAGGAAGAGAGGCCAATAAGTTGCTTTCGAAAGAAAAGGTAATCTTTTAAAGATCTGTTCTCCCGTCCACCTATCTCTACTCGTGTCATAATGCTCTAAATCGTGCATCCTAATAGCCTCCCAAATATATCTTCTTATTGTTTTATTTTCTTTGATAAAATTACAATAAACTTGCCAAAGCGTTTTAATTTTTGAGCCTGCCTCATAAAAAAGATATTCGGACGCTTTTCCCGTTTTGAAATACGTTTCAATCAATATTCTATTCACTTCGTCGTCGTATACCTTTAGTTCGTTGCTTTTAAGAGAGCTTTCAGAATCTAATAGAGGTTTTACTGTTCTGTTTGCTAAATCCGCACACGCAAGCCCGCCTAGTATGCCCTCGTAAAAGAAGGCTGTGACTATACCCGCCGCTTCACCTAATACGAGAACTCTATCGTCAGAATAATGGGAGATTGGATGTTTTGAAATCATTCCAACAACTGGTTTTTTAGATCCTTCCTTAAGATTCTTAATGTAGGGTTGAATGACTTTATAATTTTGAAGAATACGATATAATTTTGATATAATCTCCTCGTCTGAATCTTGGATCTTTCCTAAGAACCCAAGAGAGATCCTTTCTCTTCCCTTATTTATGAAGAATGGTCCAGTATGACTTATGTTAGGATTAATGTGAAACATGTAGTCGAATTTAAGATTGCTAGTTATTTGGTCTTCGGAACCATACAAGTGTGTGTAAACGCCTTTATACTGATCGGGGGCTTCAAATCCTAAGGACTTTTGAAGTTCAAAACTATGTGAGCCCGTACCTATTGCTAATAACCTTGCTTTATAGTCATTCCCTTTATTAGTTCTGATTTCAACACAGTCGTTATTTCTTTGAACTTGATTGACTCTTTCTCCAAATTGAAGAGTTGTTCCATTATTTTCTGCATTTTCCAATAAACGCAAGATTACTTTTTCGGTATAAGAAATATGACCAAAATATTTACCAAATTCGGTCGAATCGATAAGTCCATCGTATTTTTTATCCTTATAATTAATGATCCTAAAAGGACATGGAAATAGAACTTCATCAGAATAATCTATATCCGACAGAAATCGCTTATTATGTTCAGGAAAGATATTTGTATTTTGTGGTAACCTATCCTTTTCCCTGAGCTCAAGTAGAAGCGTTTTTGCGTGTTTTGAAACCTTGTAAGCAAACGAGGCACCAGAAATGCCCGCGCCGATTACGATTATATCATACATAGCTAATAAATAATATTTATTGCACTTAAAAAATATTTTTGAAGATTTCGAACTCAATCTCTATTATTGGTCTATTTTTAACAATTTGACTACTTTTTTCTTAATTTTGAATAGGTTCAGCTCTGCCATCCCTAACGGGACAGAAGATTCAAACATTAAAACGATTTGAAAGCTTATACCCTTGGAATCATCGTAAATTATCGCTGAGAAAACTTTTTCTCCCGTCTTTAAACTATAAAATAGTTCGGGAAGGTTTGTTGTACCCGACATATAACGTATTTCCAATTCTTTTAAAGAACTTAACAAAATTTCGCTTGGAAGGGACGAATATATTATTTTTCCATCGGTTGATAACAAGGCTGCTCCAATAATTTCGTTTTGAAAAAGCAAATCTTTGAACAAATCTACGATAATTCGATAAAAATCTTTACTTCGAAATATCTCATCCTCACCGGTGATGATAATATCAATAATTTTATCAAATTCTGGGTTTTCGATCTCTTTTACATTCTTTAAAATATCCTGAGAAGATATATATTCGGTAAAAAACGCGTCCGAAATTTTGGTTAATCTGCTAGTAAGATACAGAAGACTTGTTGTCATATCAGCTAAAAGGACAAATATAAAATCTTTTTTGACTTTAAAAGTAAATCTTAAACCGCTCATTTCGAGTTCTTCAAGTTTTCTCTCAATGACTTTCTGAGAGAACGATAAAATAGCAGAAAAAAAAGGTGTAATAAGATGAACATCAAGATTTTTAAGTTCTTTTGTAAAATTTCTACTATATAAACACGTACCATTCTGATTTAAAATAAATAAAGAGTGAATATTCATCTTAGTATTTCAATTTCTTTAGTTGATTTTAATTTACCCGTATTATATCTCTATAATAAAAATCTTATTAAAGTATAAGATAAATTGGAAATATAAAAGTTTTATAATGTCCTCAATCTTCCCCAACTCAAAAATTTTACGAGAAAAATAGATTTTTGCTTAAGACATCTAACGATTTCTTCCATTTTGCTGATTTTTTTATAAGTTTTCTTGGGGTTTTAGCGACAAATTTTAGTAAATTTTAATCTCTTTTAAAGGTTTCCAAAGGAGACTTTTATC
>WJKD01000236.1 GCA_014729315.1 Promethearchaeota archaeon
AGCACAACAGTTTGAAAGAGCTTCCAGATTAATTGTATCATTGGAATTTTTAAGAAATCATTTTCAACAGGAAATGAAAGATTCTCCGATTACGATAGGTCTTTGGGTTGGGATGGCTTCAACGCCCAATGTAATTGAAGAAGCAAAAGAAAAAATTGATATTATTAATAGAGAATGTGAACGAGGAGAAAACGGAAGTCCTGAAGAAAAAAATGTCTTTCAAATAAGTTCATGTCCCTGGTGTGGTTCTAAAATAATTAATAAAAATACAAATGGTGAGTGGATATATGGATTTCAAATGTACGATCGAAATAGAAAATTTCGAATTGAATGTTTAAATCCAAAATGTCCGTACCATGGAGGATTACCAGTTCAAGTCGTAGACCAAATGCTATATCTTAATCCACCTACATTACTTTTCGCTACGGTTGATAAATTTGCAATGTTGGCTTGGCAAGAAGACGGTCATGTTTTTTTCAATAGTTTGGATGAGACGAATCTTCCACCTGATTTGATAATTCAGGATGAACTACACCTTTTAAATGGTCCGTTAGGATCAATCACTGGAATATTTGAGAGTGTCGTTGAATTGTTATCGACTAGGGAAAATCATAAACCTAAAATTTTAGCATCAACGGCAACTACACGAAATACGTCCTTTCAAATAGAAAAACTCTATGGAAACCGAAAAGTAAATATTTTCCCACCTTCAGGACTAAATATTAATGATAGTTATTTTGCCTGTGAGACAAAAGAAGAAAAAAAGAGAAGATATTTGGGATTCATGCCCACAGGGAAAACTGCTCTTGATACTCAATTGCAATTACTATCTCATTTACTGGTATCAAGAGTTGAAATATTTAAAAATGAAGATTTGATGGAAATAATGGATAAGTATTGGACGGTAGTCTCTTATTATAATAGCTTGAAAGATGTCGGTAAAATAGCAAATAAAATAGGTGATGAAGTATATAGTTTTTCACGTGCTCTTCAAATTAGATTGTTTGGCGAAGATCAAGATTTAACCTTTAATCACTTTGGTCTTCCAAATAGACAGAAGGAATTAACAAGCAGAATAGAAAGTTATCAAATAAAGCTCGTTTTAAAAGAAATGGAAGAAAAGATTTTTTCACCAGATAAAATCAAGAAAATGGAAAAGGGCTACACTTTAATACAAGATGTAATAGATTTAATATTAGCAACAAATATGATTTCAGTTGGAATTGATATTGGAAGATTAAATCTAATGTTAGTGAATGGTCAGCCAAAAAACATTGCTGAATATATTCAAGCTACAAGCAGGGTTTGTCGTCGAACAAAGGGATTAGTAATAACTTCACTTGATGCAAACAGAGCACGAGATAAATCTTATTTCGAGCACTTTATTCCGTTTCATCAAGCATTCTATAAAAGTATCGAGCCACTAAGTATTACACCATTTACTGAAAATACAATTGACAAAATGGTTACAAGTTTAATGATTACTCATGTAAGGCATAAAATCGGAAAGAATAAAAATAGTGATGCGCAAGATTTTGCTCTTGAAGATATAGAAAGCCTGAAAACCTTTATTAAAGCTCGTTTCAATGAGAATTCGAATGAATATGATGTTTTTGAGCGACGACTAAACAAGTTAGCGAAGGAATGGGAGAAAAATATCAATCCAGTAAACGAAGATGAAATTCCTTATAAAAAATATAGTGAATTAATGAAAAGACCTGCCCAGAAAGACATATCGGAAGATAATGACTGGATAGTTATGCAGTCGATGCGCGAAATTGATACAAATACATTTATCCAAATTAAGGAAGATTACACTATTAACTCAAATAATAGAAATTAGAAATGGCAAAATATATCCAATTCCAAACAGGCAAAATTCTAAGCGCTTACGGTGGTGTGGGATCAATTATCGAAACACCTATAGGTGCTGTAAAAATTGAAGAATTTGACAAATGGCGATTTTTCAAGAAAAAGGAAATATATGAACAAGAGATTTATGAGTTAAGAGATAATCGTTTATTGAATCGATTGAAGCATAATTTCCCAAGACTTCTCAAACTTATTAGAGTTCCCGCAAATGTTCCGATTCAAAATTTTCAAAATATTCCACAAGACAAAGATAAAGTTGTGGGAGCTAAGTATTTTCCGGAATGGTTTTATTGTAATTTTTGTGATTCATTTAAGCATATTAATGACTGGTGGAATGGTTGGAATAGGACTTTAAAAAAATATAAATTTAGTGATATTAATAAAATACGTGATTCATTTATACCGCCAAAATGTTATCTGTGTAATGATAAAAAAATCTTAAGTAAAAAGAAAAGATATTTGAGATTTGAACTTGAACAAGTACGTTTTATATTAACATCGCCTAATGGTGATATTTGTGATATTCCTTGGGAATTATGGCCCATAGCGTTTAAAGCTACTTCGAATGATGGCACTGAAACCGAAAATATAACATTGAGCGAAGTTTGCTGTGACAATCAGAATCTTAAATACAAAAGGTCGACAAAATTTGCAGATATGGCAGGGATTCGGATTGAATGCACAAATTGTAAAAATCGAAAAACTCTTGCTGGTTTATTTGGTTTAAAACATCCAGCCGATTCAGATTTACAAAAACAATTCAAGCCTGTCATTCGAACAAGTAATAGTGTCTATTATCCCTTATTATTGAACAGTATCTTCTTACCACAAGTAGGAGAAATGATTTCAGAATCCGACAAGGAATTAATAAATAATTACTTAAAAAATAGTAATGATTTACAGACTATTTTTAACCTGTTTAAATCCAGATATTCAAAAGATACGATTGAAAAATATTTGATGTCGAAAGATGATTGTTCGAATGATTTTGAAAATGAAATTTCGTATCGACTTAAAGAATATCAATTTATTAAAGACAATCCAAATTTTATTGACGAAATAAATAATAATTTAACTTATGAAAATCAAGATACTTCAACATTATCTAACTATAGCATCGTCAATGTAATAAATATAAAAAGATTAAAATTAACTACTGTTCAAGTTGGCTACACCAGGCAGAATCCATTTGACAAAGATAATCTTTCGGATGAAAACGAAATTAAATCCAAATTTAAATATACTTCGAGTAAAGCAACTCAGACTGAATTGTTACCAGCAATCGAAAGCTATGGGGAAGGAATTTTCATTGAATTTGATAAAACAAAAATAGACGAATGGTTTAATAGGTTTTATGATAATGATGATAATTTTAAAAATAGATTGAAAACGATTCAAGAGAATGAAAAAATTAGTGATTTTATTACAAATAAAAGATTTCAAGAATCACAATCCAGCTATTTGGCAAAATTCCTATTACTTCACACGTTTTCTCACATCTTAATTAAAGAATTAGAATTTTTATGTGGTTATCCTGCATCATCTCTTTCTGAAAGATTGTATATTGATAATGACAATATGCAAGGAATTCTCATTTATACAATAGCAGGATTTGAAGGAAGTTATGGTGGTTTAATTTCTCAAGGTAATCCAGATAAATTTGAAAAGATACTGAAATCCGCTTTGCATAGAGCTAAAGATTGTTCATCTGATCCCGTCTGTTATAATTCTGATGGTCAAGGGATCGGCGGTTTAAACTTAGCAGCTTGCTATTCCTGTTCCCTATTACCTGAAACTTCATGCGAAGAGTTCAATTGTTTTCTTGATAGATCTTTTATAATTGATAATGAATTCGGGTTTATCGAATAAAAAATATCAGTAGTCGGGCGTTGGTGTTTCAATATTGATTTTCCTGTATAGATGATACAATCGCTGGATAGAGAAGCGTAAAGATTAGGAGTGACGCGATTATTAAAATATGGATTCGCCAAGATTGCGATCCGAATCAACATGATTCACCTCTCCCCCAAAACAAAAAAGTCGAAAAACCCGAAATTTTGGATGGTAAAATCCCGGATTCTTCGACTGGAGTAATTAAGTACTGCTAAAACTCTATGATGTTTGTCGCTCTTTTTTCAGCTCAAGAATTTCGTCTCGCAGACGAGCGGCGTCTTCAAATCGTTCTTCTTTTACAGCTTTGTTCAATTGGATATTCAACTCTTCCAAACGGTCAACCATCGCCGGCTTTTCTTCTGATTCGGCGCTTCTCTCGTTAATCGATGCCCGGTTCATCACCGAGTC
>WJKD01000237.1 GCA_014729315.1 Promethearchaeota archaeon
CAAGAATCCAGCTCCTTTAGGTGCTGGTAGTTCAATGAGATGTCAATATCTAAAGTTGTTCTTCCCACTTTATATGCAGGCAAGGCTAAGCCTCCAATCACTACGATTGGGATATTATTTTGAGAAGCTTTCTCGAAGATAATTTCTAATAAAGATTCATTATTCAACCGAAATCAACCTAAGCAAGTCTTTGAATATGTCCTCGATGGTTTTTCCTTTATCGAGTAATTTTTGAAATTCTTTTGCTTTTTTGTAAGCTCGTTCGTAATCTGCTTTGGTGAGGCGTATTTCAGCTCGTTCCTTTTTTGAATCGTTCATATTTAACATGAAATAAGATTATTTAAATCCGGTTAACATTACATTTTATTATAATTCATTAGGCGCTATTAGATTAAATAATTATTGGTTTGAAATTAAAGACTCGAGAAAGGTTTATCATTTTTAGATTTTAGATATTAATAGAATCGTAAAAGAATGGAGGCTCCTTATTAATTTAACTGAACTGATTATTAAGTTTCTCGGAACGATTTACGTGGTCTTAAGCGGAGACTTTTCTGAATCAATTTTATTACTATTTCATTTATTCGTGTGGTTAATAATTCAAAATTTGAAAAATCAATGATTTTCTTATGCTTCGTAATCGTCGCATGCAACCTCGTCGGCAGCCTTCAAAACGAAAAATCCTCGGTCGCAGATTAAAACCATATCACCGCAACTCGGACACGTAGAGGCTTTTGCTTTGCGACACGTCTTACAATAATTTACATCCGCGCTTGTCGAATTTGTTTCCTTTTTTTGGTGCTGAGTTCTTTTAACTTCAGCTTGGTCGGGGGTCTCCGGCTTTTCCTTTTTCGATTTCCCGTTTTTTTTTACCTCTTCAAGCACCTTGGTGTGTGAAACCTTTCCATTTTTGTAATCCTCCACGAGCTTATCGTCGAGTTCTTTATTTTTAATGGCGCTGCCGACCCTTATTCTGCGTTGGACAGTTCTCTCAGACACGTTTAATAGCTCCGCAGTAGCCTTAGTAAATCTTTCAGCGTGGTCGCTTGCGTGTTCGCCGCCTTCTTTTCCTTTTTTGTCAATATCGGATTTTCCATTTTTAATTTTACTCAAATTGTCGTCGTCCGATTTCGACAAACTGTCGACATCGGTTTCCCCTGTTTTTTGCTTAGTAAATTGTCCGCGACCGTTTCGATCTTGTTTTTGGTAAGATCCTTCTTTGGTCGCTTCGGGATGCATTTTATCGTAAAGCTCCTTCCTGCGAGCAAGCGCCATGTCCATCTCATATGGAGTAAGATTTTGGCGTCGCCAATTTTCCTCAATTTCGATATCCAGTTCCTCCAGTTCGGAACTGGTTTTTTTCACGACCGCCGGGATACTCCGCTTCCCTAACGATTTAAACACCGAAAGGCGCCTATACCCTGCCAGTAATTTATAGTTATCATTCAGGATTATAGGATGCAACAGCCCGAGTTTTTCGATCGATTGCTTCAGGTCGCTAATGTCTTTTCCGGATTTAATCCGAATACGGTTTTCTTTCTCGACTTTTATTTTTTCTATTTTCACATTCGTTATCACATTTACCACTCCTTACGCAACTAATTTTTACATAAACTCAATTCTACAACAATACTCTTTCTAATTCCACTAATTTTTTCCACTATTTTACGTCCAAACATAGCGTTGAGAATCGATACACATTAAATTCAATTTGGCGAAATCCACCAAAGATTTCGAACGAATATGATCTGAATTGAATTACATTTATATCCGAAAGATGGGATTGTGTGTTTCTAATCATTCTTGTAACATTTTGGTTGTATATGTATCGATAAGTTAGGGAGATTTATAATATTTTTGATCAGCCAAAATGAACAAACTTTAAGATCCTTTTTTAATTAATTAAAATTCTCTCATTCGACCTTATTTGACATTTTAACAATGATTTAAAGGATTTTCAATAAATAACCTATTAAATCTTCTTTTTCTACTAGGTAAATCTTTTTTGGTGAACTAAAGGAATTTTTAAATTTAATATAAAATGGATGAAAATTATTCATTTAAGATTAATAAATTCTATTCCTCTCCACCAAGTCATCGTCTAATATCTAAAAAACTAATCAGGTTGAATGAAGGATGTCAAAAAACGACGATTCTTAATCTTATGCCTGAACACGAAGACCCACTCAGAGATTTTTAAATTAAGTTAACTCTAACATCTATATTAAAATTAGAATTTAATTAAATTGAATTAATGGATATATAATCAGAGTATAATTAATCTCGGATTATTTTAATATTAAAATTATTTAGCATACGAAATTATCTTCTATGTCTCGCTTCAGAACAAGCATCTAACACATCTTCGGGACTAATATTTTGTTTCTTTGCGATTAACTCTCCTTTTGAGAAAATTTCATCCCAATCGGGAACTTCAACTTTTCGAATTAAAATATAATCGTCTTTTGTTACAACTGCCAACAGTCATTTTCTATTATTTTCAGCTTTTTCCTAATTTCTTGAGGGAGGGTAATTTGTCCATTTCGTGAAATTTTTAACATCTCTACTTTCATGGTCATCACTTTATGCTAAAATGGAATAAATAGATTTATAAATGCTATGTGTCATAAATTCTAAGAAATTTATGCTTATTAATAGATATGAATTTTTTTCTAGAGTTCATAACTAACTTAATTTAACGCTAAGGATGTGAACGATTCGTTCGGCAGTGTTTCCATCCCATTTTTCTATCTCGCTTCCTATTTTATACGTTCCCGCTAAGATGGAATCAACGAGTTCCGTAATCTTGTTAAAATCTTTTCCCACTATCGTGTTCGTCCCTTTCTCTATCGTTACAGGTCTTTCCGTATTCTCTCTCAGCGTGAGCACGGGCACTTTTAAGTAGGACGCTTCTTCTTGAATCCCTCCCGAATCCGTTAAAATAAATCTCGCGTGAGCCATAAGGTCTAAAAATTCTAAATATCCTATGGGTTCCGTTATAATCATATTCTTACCGACCAAGATGTCGTCCAGTCCGAATTGAGAAACCCGATTGCGGGTCCTCGGATGCATCGGGAAAAACACTTTCGTCTTAGATTGAATGTAATTGATTATCCCAATTAATTTTTCTAAAGACTTCTTATCGTCTACATTCGACGGTCTATGTAATGTGATTAAAGCGTACGAGCCTTTTTCCAACCCATATTGGTCATAGGTCTTAAGATTCTTTGACTTTTCCAAATTCGAGACCAGCGTGTCAATCATTATATTCCCAACAAAATGGATTTTGGTCTCGCTAATGCCTTCTTTCAATAGATTTCTGCGTCCTGACGGTTCAGAAGTAAACAATAACTCGGAAAGCTGATCAGTTAGGACGCGATTAATTTCCTCGGGCATCCTTCTGTCGTAGCTTCGGAGACCCGCCTCAACATGCGCCACGGAAATGTGAAGCTTTTTTGCCACCAGTGCACACGCCAGAGTCGAGTTGACGTCGCCTACCACAACTATTAACGATGGTCGTTCGGTTAAAATCACTTTTTCGAATTTGATCATAATTTGTGCGGTCTGAACGGCGTGGGACGCAGATCCTACGTTTAAATGAATATCCGGTTCGGGAATTCCCAAATCGTCAAAAAAGATTTTCGACATATTGTAATCGTAGTGTTGCCCGGTGTGGATAAGCTTATAGGGTAAATCGTTCACTTCTAACTTTTTAATCAAAGGCGCAATTTTCATAAAGTTCGGACGAGCACCAGCGATGAGATAAATTGGATTGGGCATTTAAAATAAACTCTTTTGAGCTAAATAAGTAATTTGAGAAAAAAAATTAAAAGTCGTTTTTAAACTAATCTATTAGCGGGAATTGTCCAAATATCCCATTTTTTCGAGCGCGTCTAACAGGATTGCTTTACTTTCTTCGACGGTTTGCTTATCAGTTTCGACCACGATATCCGCATTATCCGGTTCTTCGAAAGGATGATCGATTCCCGTAAACTTCTTAATCTCGCCTGCTCTCGCCTTAGCGTACATTCCTTTGACGTCTCGGTCTTCGCATACTTGGAGGGGGCATTTTACATAGACCAGAATATAATCCCCAATCTGGTTTCGGGAATATTCTCTTATCTCGTTATAAGGAGATATGAAAGAGGCTAATACCACAACGCCATTTCGCGTTAATAATTTAG
>WJKD01000238.1 GCA_014729315.1 Promethearchaeota archaeon
CCCTCTTTATTTTTAAAATGTCAAAAATTACCTCTTGCGATAACTCCAGAGAAGAACCTTTAATACTTTACGGGCTTATAGAAAAAAGGAAGAAACCAGACAAAATGACAAAAAAATTTTTAGATAAAGTCCAACCTATTATACAAGAGTTTAAATTAAGATACGAAGGTAAAGATTTCACAGAATTAAGTCAATTTGAAGCTTTTAAAAACGAGATTAAAGGATATTTTTTAGGCTAGTTTACCAAACTCCAGCCCGATGGTTTTGAGCGAGAATATTTAATTACATTGTTCTCCTTTAGTAGGTCTATGGTTTTCTCAATTTTTTCTTCATTGTAATCGTGAAGCGAAAGGATGGAATTAATAAATTTAGATTTTGAGGAAACTAATTTTTTATCTTTCAAGTGTTCGATAAGGATTTTCTCTAATTTATTACGTCCATTATAGGCCCCGTCACGAGATCCCTCAGATGTGTCTCTTCTGTTCTCTTTTTGGTTACGAGATGAAGATGTCTTTGTTGACTTAGAAACAGCATCCTGTTTTTTTCTCTCATTGAGATTTATATTTTCATCACTTTGAGTTTCGTTATATGGGTCAAGTTTCTTTTCTTCTACTGATGTTGTTTTCTCCTCAATCTTATCATCATCTTTAGGTGCATAGTCAAGTTGACTTTTGGTTTCATGCTCATCTTCATCCTCTACGAGATCCTCAACTGAATCGTCGTCCTCATCTTCAGCCAAGTCGTCAGATGAATCATCACGGTCTTCATCGGATTTATGCTCATCTTCTGCGTCGTTTTTCTCGCTAACTTCCCCTCCGATGTTTTCATCTTTAGATGCTTCGTCATCTACAATTATATCTTCTTCAGGGAGGAAATCCTCTGGATCTTCTACAATTTTAATGATCTCTTGATCGATCGCCTCTTCGATTTCCTCGCTGTTGTAAGTCCAAGCGTGAATATCCACTTTCCCATACTGCATCGTTCTTTCAGTTTTCATCTGCTCGATTTCTTCTTCTATCTGATCTTTCGAATATCCCTCTTTAAGCAACTCTTTCGTTAATAAATCTATAGTCAAATAGAATCCTTTCTTTTCTAGAAGATTTATAATATACCCGCGTAAATTAGTGGGCACTGCCTCAACCTCTTCCTCCTTCTCCTTCTTAACTGGAATTTGTCTTATATTAAATCTAACCGGTATCTTTAAAATTTTTTTCTGCCCTGTTTCAAAATCGGTGATGTTTCGCATAGTTCTCTCGTATCCTCCAAAAATAAGGTGACGCAATTTTTCTTCCCTATTTATGTAGCTACAGATACTCTTAATTGAAGCAGAAAATCGTGTAGACCATTTCAATGTATAATCGAGAGAGTTTAACTCGTCGCAGTCGTAAACACGTATAGATCCATCCGCACAACCTACCACGATCTCTTTTGCTTTATCTCCGTCAATATCTTCCACTAATAAAGTCTTAGGACGGTTTAATCGAACTTTTGGCTTCATTTTTTCGATTTTAATAAATTTCAATCTTTTTCCGAGACTATTGTATACCTTAATATATTGATCAGAACTTGCAATAATTATTTCGTTATATCCATCCTTTGAAACATCGGCGATTTTCACATCATTAATTTGGCCATATACTTGAGTTTGCCAGACAATATCAGGTAATCCGTCTAAAATTCTGATCATCTGAAGTGATCCATTTTTTGTACCAACAACTAAGCAATGCTGGGGTTTGGATGTTTTTGGAAGCTTCATATAACCAAGATCGCAACATGTCACCCACGAATCATAATAAAATGTTAAGAGAGGCTTCTTCGACTTTATATTCTTGAATATCTTCAGTGTTTTATCCTCTCCTCCAAAAATCAATTCGAGATTGCCATCTCTGTAGAAATCTCCAGCAACACAACAGGAAATTTTTCCCTCTGCTTTATAATTCATTAATCCAGATAATTTTTGGGTCTTTGGGTCCAATTTTACTACAAGGCATCTTCCGTCACCCGTTCCAACTAACAGTTCATCGCAATCATCGCCATTTAAATCGGCAGGATAAGAACACCTCACCCATCCGTCAAATTCGAGATCGTCAAGAATCATTAAATCGAAGTCCATCAGATAAAGCGATTTATCGTGTCCTCCAAACACGAGGTATTGGTTTTTATTGCAGTTTAAGATATTGCAAGTTAGTATTGCTTCTGGGGCTTGAAAAACCCAGTGTTGATGAAATCGCTTTCGTATCATTGTCTTTAATAACTCTGTAACTGAAAATTAAGTAAAAAAATATGTTATGAACTTAAATAATTTGTTTCTTTATAAACCTAATCCAAATATAGCTATTTAATGCTTTCTATTAAGATAGATTGTACTCTTACTTAGGAGGTATAGTAAATAACAAAATAAAAAAAATAAGTTTGAGAAATTTGTATTAGTCGAATTACTTAGTATGCGACTTGAGCATCGCTTGGGCTATATTCGCCCTGTCCGTGTATTTCGTACGAAATCTCAAGCTTCTCAGCTTCGATTGTCGTA
>WJKD01000239.1 GCA_014729315.1 Promethearchaeota archaeon
CCTAATTCTTCTCTCGCCTTAAGATAATCCTTATCTAAGGTAGATCTTACAATTCTTGGGAATAACCTATATATTTTCTTAAGAAATCCCGCTTTACCGGGAAATATTTCAAATCTATCCTTTCTAATTCCTGCCACGAGCGACCGGGCAACTTCTTCGGGGGTCATTAAACCTCCTTTTTCCGAAATGATAGCTTGTTCTTGGGGTCGCACTTCGTTTCCCCTTCTCAACAATGGAGTGTCGGTATCTGGGGGATAAAGAACGGAGACTTTTACATTGTATGGTAAAAGTTCGTTTCTCATTACCTCCGCAAGCCCCACAACCGCAGCCTTGCTGGGTGTATATGTGGCGTTTCCGATGAGTCCGATATACGCTGCTACGGAAGAAACGAATATAATGTGTCCACTCTTCTCTTCCATGAAATGAGGGAGTAAAATCAATGTGGGTACAAGTTGAGTATAATAATTCGCGTTTAGTATTTTTTTAAAATGTTCTAACTTCAAATTTTCTAAGTAATCGGGGTGATTGTCGCCTACTACATTAATTAAATAATCAGGAACTCCTCGTTTTTGTACGAATTTGAGTAGAGGCGGCTTTAATTCGTCCATATCCGAAGTATCGCACGAAATAATGTCAACGAATTGATCTTCCTTATCCAGTAGTTCCTTGATTTCTTCTTCCGTTGTTTTAAGACCTTCTAAACCACGAGCTATTACGCATACACTCCCTCCAAGCTTAGAAATCTCTTTCGCAATTGCTTTACCAATTCCCTTTGAACCGCCACTAACAACTGCAATTTTTCCATCAAAGAGCTCATTATCTTTTTTTCGACCCACTTATAATCACTTTCTCAATAATTTTTTATCCAATAATCATTATGAATGTTAATTTATTCAATCAAACATTGAATTTCTCTAATTAAATAACTTACTCCTTATTTGCACGAATATGTCTAGATTCGTCATTGCTTTCTCATTAGTTGGATAAATTCTTCAAAACTGATTTTTGCATCTTTGTTCACATCGGCCTCTTCGATCATCGCGTACAATTCCTCGTTGGAAAGATTGCCGCCAACTTCATGCATAACTTTTTGAAGCTCTTCGAAGGTAACGAATCCGCTTTTGTCAGAATCAATAATTTCAAAAGCAGCTCTAATTTTTTCTTCCTTTTCAGTGAAAAGGATTTGTTTTTTATACAACTGCATAAACTCGTGAAATGTAATTTGATCGTCGAAGTTTTTGTCGACATCTTGAACCATTTGTTTTAGCTTTTCGTTGGAATAATTATACCCCAATTCTTTTAAAACGCTACTCAGCTCGTTAAGAGTTATTGCTCCGCTTCCATCTTTATCGCACATTGAAAATAATCTTCTCATTTTATGGAGCTCATCGTCTTCTATTTTCCCGGTCATTTGATTCCTCAATTTTTTTTTATTAATTATATTTCCATACAATAAGTTAAGTAAAGGAATCAATTAAATTAAAAAAATCTTGATTTCTTTCAAGATTGTTTAATTCTCCTAATTGAAAATATTAAATAATAGTGTCATACTCAATTCTTCTATATTACATTAGTTTTTACCAATATAGCTCTCAATGAACTTCACTATGGTTGAGAAAAAAAAGAACGAAAAACACTTCTTAGAGATACGAAAGAAACTGGAGGAAAGAAACTTATTGGACGAATTTATTTCAGATTACGAACGTGAGATAATAGATAACTTATGGGAAATCCTTGGTACTGATTTGTACGAGTATATAAAAGATATGTACGATGAAGTGATTGATAAGCGAGTAAAAGAATTTATTTACGACGAGTTAATCTGGGATGAGTTTGAATACATTGTAATGGAAACCTTTTCTGAGGAAACTGACGAAGCAATCAAATCCATAATAAAGAATTTAGAAGATGAATATAGATCTAAAAACGAAGAAGCAGACGCGATATTGGAAGTATACGACGAGGAAGTTATTGAATTTTTAAAAAGTAATTATGGAGAGAATGTGGAGCAATATATTAGAGAAGAATTTATAGAGGATATCGAAGATTTTATCTATGACTTCGTTCATTATAAACTAATAGACTTCATTTCAAAAGATCTGATTGCTGATTTTCCTGACGAGGCAGACGAAGCTATCGTTAAAGTTATTGAAGAAAAAGAGAATGAGATTGTAAAATTTTATCTTACGTAATCAATTCATCGATATTGATATTTGATTTAATTCTTACGCAGATTTTTTTATATATTCTAATGAATATTGACATTCTTTTGTTTTAATGTTAAGAAGAGTTGAGTTTTCTTGAAGTTTCCAAGTCGGATTCTGCATACCTAATTCTAAAGCTAAGGGACGTAACGAAACATCGTGAGTCCTTATACTTAATAAATTTACATTTGATAGCTTTTTCAGCTTATTTCTCAGTTTTGAAGTTTTCAGGATTCTAGTAAGCATTTTTTCCTCTTGAACCCAATATATTCGACTATGAGGAAGGCCTCGCGACAGTTTGATGAGTTTTTTTATTGAGACTTTCTTACATTCAACCCATAAATCTATCTCTCGTTCTAATCTTTTAGGTATGCGGGACTGTGAAAATGAAATTAAATCAGGTTTGAATTTCCGATATCTAAAGTCTGGCTCGATTATTAACTGTTCTTCCTCGTCCCAAAAATAACAATAGGCTAGGATTTTGAGTAAAATATGTAAGAAAGTTTCAGTTTTTCCTTTTCTGAGATAGAGAGTGCGTCCTTCAGTCTGAATTCTGCGAGAATCCATTATTAAATTGATTGAGAACGAATAAGGTATATTGAAAGCTTCTCCCATTTTATTAGCTCAGACAACTAAAAATTGTAATTTTCAATACAAATTTGATAATATATAATGTTAGGGAAGAGTATTATATTCTTGTCCGAGAAATATTCTTTAAGATGAAATTTTTTGAATAGAATGTCGTCTGAAAATGCTTTATGGCGTAAAATGTACCGTCAACAGTTAAATCTCTTTAAAATTATTAAGAAATCCGAAGGTAAACTTAAGTTTGGCAGAAGATACATCATCTCCAGCGATATTGGGAGTCAATATTTCTGCGAAGCGAAATTAGAGCAGCAATATATCACGGGTAAAATCGTAACGGACGAGATGATTCAAGGAACCGAGGGTCACGAGCGTATTATAGAGGATTTTGAACCTGTTTCCGTGGAAGAAGCGTGGAAAGGCATTCTGACCGAGAAATCCTATTCGCTTGCCGAGTATATATTCATCACTCAATACAAAAACATCTTTCTAATTGGTCGTCCTGATCTTGTATTTTTTGTAGGTGGAAAACCCATAATTGTATTCGAACATAAATTCAGCAATTACGAAAAAGATTTTCTATCGCGACACGCTCAAGCGCAATCTTACGGATTAATCATGAAAGAAATCGGATTTGACATAAAAAACTTGTTTTATTCGATTATCGTATATCCTCCCAAACTGTTAAAAAATAAAGAGAAGGTAAAAGAAACCCCTTTTTTCGTTATTCAAGATTTTTTACAAGGTATATTTCTAAATTCAAATGACAATTTTAAACGATATGGAGAAATAAAAGCATATCTTCATAAATTTGATTCTGACGAAGCGCAAAAACACATTGATTGGGCAATTGAATATTGGAAGGGAGACCGAGAAGTATGTTGCACTGAAAGTAAAACTAAGTGTACTAATTGCGAATATAAACAAGAATGTGAAAAACTAAGACAAATTTAGAGAGAAATAACTGTTTTCATTAACGTTTTTAATTTTTATGACTCTATTTTTATAAAGAAAATTACCTCTTATCCGAAGCCAATCATATTTAAGGATTTACTCGTTGTGATCCATATAAAAGAATAAACATTCAAATATTGAAATAAAGAAAATGCCCAAGGTAAAAGTCAACGATGTTGAATTGTTTTACGAAACCATAGGAGATCCATCCAAAGAACCTCTGCTCTTAGTTATGGGACAAGGAGGTCAGATGATTCGTTGGAACGACGAGTTATGCGAAATGTTTGCCAATAAAGGGTTTTATGTTATACGCTACGATAATAGAGATGTTGGGTTATCTACTAAATTTGATGATTTTGGCGTCCCTAATTTATGGGAAGTTGCGATGGCCGTCAACGCGGGAAAGAAAATCGAAGCACCATATACGCTCGAAGATATGGCGGACGACGCAGTAGGATTATTAGATGTTTTAAATATTTCTAAAGCGCACATCTGTGGTGTGTCAATGGGGGGGATGATAGTGCAAACGATCGCCTATAGGCATCCGGAGCGAGTAGCCAGCTTTACTTCTATTATGAGTGGTACGGGAAAGAAAGGTCTTCCCCCTCCAACTCCAGAAGTTATTAAACTTTTTCACAAGGAGGCTCCTCAAGATAAGGAAGGTTATGTAGAACATATGGTGAATCTCATGGGAGCGATCTATGGATCTGAATTTAAATACGACGAAGAAAAATCAAAGAATCTTTTTCAAAGGTGCGTAGAGCGCTCTTATCATCCCGCAGGATATACTCGTCATTACTTAGCAATATTGGTTGCAGAAGATAGAACAGAAAAACTTAAGTCTCTTAACATTCCCGCCTTAGTAATTCACGGGAATAATGACCCCCTCGTAAGAGTTGAGCACGGTATCCAAACAGCCGAAGCTATCCCAAACGCTGGATTATTAATTATCAAGGGAATGGGGCATAGTCTTCCACCTGAAACATATGAAAGAATAAGCGATGCGCTGGTAAAACTTTCTTCTAGAGTAAAAAAATAGCTTTAAAGTTAAGATTAGGGATCTCCATTCATTCTCGATGCTTCAATTTTTTCTGCTCTATTTTTTTCTATAAAGATTTTTCTTGAATTTTTAACAAAAAATTTGTAATAAATTTTTTTAAATTCTTAGATTTAGATTTAGAATATAATAACTTTAAAAAAAAATTTATGACCAAGAAGAAAATAGCAGACGAGATTCCCGAACTGCAAAAAGATTTTGACGAAGTTTTGCTTCTTGCAGCAAGGAATAAGGATTTTCGGATGGTAAAATGGGCAGTAAACATGGGAGCCGATGTAAACGCCAGAAACGAAGATGGAAAATCTGCTTTGATCTATGCATGCGACTATAAAGCCTCCATAGAAATCGCTCAATATCTCGTCAAGAATGGCGCTGAAGTCAATGTTAAAGCTAAATATGGAGATTCTCCGTTGGGTTACGGAGCAATGTACGGCGAATTGGCACTCGTTAAATTCTTATTAGAATCGAAAGCAGATGTCAATATGCAAGGAGAATATGGTCGTACTGCATTACATTACGCTTCGACTCCACGAGATTGGTCCTCAAATTATTTCGGTATAGCTAAATTATTGTTAGAAAATGGTGCGGATCCTAATTTGGTTAACGATGGTGGAGACAATCCCCTTTTAGAAGCGTTGATGTATGATAATTTTGATGTAAGGATCTTAAATTTGTTGGTTGAGTTCGGGATAGTTTTAGAAGCAACGGGGGGTTATGATGCTACAGCGTTATCAAGAGCGGCTGAACGCGGTAACTTGGAAATTATGAAAAAGATTGAAGAGAAAGTAAAACATAGCAAATCATGGAACGAAATATTAAGAAAAGCTTTAATCGGCGCAATGAATGAAGATAAAAAGGAAATAGTTATTTATTTATTAAAAAAGGCTGAAAATAAACTTGAAAAAGATTTCTATTGCATAAATGTCCTTGCTTACGCCTCGAGGTTTGGTTACACTGATATTGTGGAATATCTAATTGACGGAATATTAGATCCAAAAACTGACGATGTATATTATGGTTTAAAAGAAGCTTGTTACGAAGGACATTTGGGGGTAGTGAAACTTCTAATTCAAGCGGGAGCCGATCCAAACGGTGGCGATTTCGGAGCTTCCGAAAATCCTCTCATGAAAGTTGCTCGCCACGGATATATTGATATTGCTAACTACTTATTAGAACAAGGGGCAGATATTGAAGTGCGATCCTACGAAGGACACACTCCTTTGCTCTTTGCAGCCTACGATGGAAAGAACGAAATGGTACAATTTCTTATTAATAGAGGAGCAAATGTTAATGCAACCAATAATTTGAATTGGAACGCTGTTATGCAAGCGTGTGTACAAGGATATTATGATTTGGTAAAAGTATTAATAGAAGCTGGTTCAGAACTACATCTAATAGATGAAGAAAAAGGAGCTACAACCTTGATGCTTGCTGCTTGGAGTTGCTCGCTAAAGATTGTTAAACTCCTTTTGGAAAATGGAGTCGACAAGACCATAAAAGACAAATCAGGAGCTACTGCTTCTGACCTCGCTCGTAGCCGAGGTTGTAGCCAAATTGCAGAATTTATTGACAAATATTAAAAAATATAAATTTGATGTCAGACCAAATTCTCGGGATTTTTTATGTTTTGGAGTATCGGACCAAAGTAGAAGCCAGAACTTATACACTAGATATATTTCAAGAATCTCAAAATGAACAAAATCCCCTTTTTGAATTAGAGTTAATAATTAGTGGTCATTTTGGGAGCTTAGGAAGCACATGGAATGGTACTTGTATTTTAGAAAAAGAAATTATAACTTTCAACACAGAAAAATTAATAGAGTGGAAACACACATTCTTAGAAGAGGAAAAATACAAATCATCCTCAAAGATTGATAAATCTTATGTCGGAAAAATTCTCATAAGAGAAAACGATATTTTTTTAAATCTTAGCTTGAAGCATATAACCTTGAAAATGTCCAAGCTTAAAATCCCGTTGAATGAATATACTTATAAGATAGTAGAAAGGATTATTTATGATTTGAACTTAGATACTGAATACGGAAAATATAATGATTCGAGTAAATTTTGGTCTATTTCTAATTTAATATATAGAAATATCAAGCAAAGTCCAGATAATCAAGAAATAGAATTAATTTGTGAGTATGATTTGGATGTTGCCGAAGGAGTGAATAAAAAACCGATGTCTCATAATTATCTCCATGGTCATTATGTAGCTAAAGTTCTATTAAACAATAATAAAGATATTATAGGATATAAAAGTTTAAAGTAAAAAGCAAAAAATAAGACCAGTAGCGAACTAAATCTTAGTAAAAAGAATTTCTTACTTTTGCTGTTATTTTTCCAAGTCACATTGCCCAACCAAACCCTTATTCAATTCATACTTAATTAAGCCGGGAGAAAAATCGTTATTAAACCAATTATAAGAAAAGAAAATTATATCATTATATCTAAATACATTTCCAATTCGCAGATGGCTGCCAAAAATTCTTTTTTTGTAATCTTCTCTAAAAGTCGAAAAAACAATTTTGCCTTTTGGAGAAATAACATTGAAATCTCCGTCAATAACATAAAAATGATTATCTAACGCTACGCAAGCCGAACCATGTCCAAGAAGTGTAAAGATATATCTTTCACCATTGTCAAGTTCAATATACCCCTCACTTGACTCGTAGACAATTTTACAAGAATCTGAAAAGACTATAGTTTTATAGCCGCCTGCGTTACCGTAATTACGAAAACCATTTTTCGTATCGCCCTTATTAATTAAATTCCTTAATGACGGATTTGGTGGAATATTATCTAAATAATTTTTTAATCTGGCGATTTCTTTTCTTTTTTCCATGTGGTCGGGATTTTTATAGGTATTATTAACCGCATAAATTACCTCAGTTAATGTATCTTGACCGAATCTCTCGAATATGAGCCCTTGAAATTTTCCATCTAAGAAATCTTGATGAGAACAGGCGCCAGCGCTATCGCTCATGCCGGTTCCATAATCGTGACCGACTACCACTTCTTTGTATGTTACATATACATAATAGTGTTGTCTTCCTTTATATCGTTCCCACATGGTATCCATGTAAGTTAAAGATCGATTAATAAACTAATAAGTTTAACCACTGTTGTTCATTTGTAATCCTAATCGATTTAGAAGTTTAATTTATAGAGGTAGCGTGAATATAATAGTAGTCCCCTTATTTCTTCCTTCAGATTCGAGCCAAACTTCTCCGCCGTGCATTTCTATTATCTTTTTTGTTATATATAATCCTAAGCCAGTTCCTTCGATATTATCTTCTCCTGTTGGTAAGTGGTGGTTTATCTTACCAAATTGCTTAAAAGCTTCTGATTTTTCCTCTTCGGTGAAACCAACTCCATTGTCTTGAACTGAGATAATCACAAAATTCTTTGATTTTTTTGACGAAATCTTAATTTTTCCTCGAGAAGGAGTGAATTTTATCGAATTTGAGATTAGATTTGTTATTGCATCGCTTAATTCATCTTCATCGAACTCTAACACTAAATTTTTATCAATGTTCTCGATAATTTGATGCTTTTTTCTTTGAATTAAAGCAGACAATTCTGATAAAATAAATTGGATTAATTCAGACAGGTTATGTCTTTGTTTCTTCAAAGTGTATGAAATATCTTCTAATGCTGCTCCTTTTAGAAGCTTTGCAATAATTATCTTCAATTTTTGAGCTCCCGATATTATATTTTTAATAGGAATTAAACGTTCTTCGCTTAAAGAATCTTCATTATCCATTAAAAAGAAGTTTGCAAAACCATCAATAGCCGTGAGGGGGGTCTTTAAATCGTGAGAAACACGCTTTAAGAACCCTGATTTTATATGGATTAAATCTTCTAATTTTTTCTGATATTTTTTTATTTTCGTTATATCATTAAAAAATATCTCTATATGATTAATACTATCATCTTCGTTAAGATACATTTTACTATTGACCAGAGTAGTGATAATTTTTCCGTCCTTTCTTTTAACTTCCATTTCATAATCATTTAACATACAGGAATTATTTCTCGTAATTTCAATAATTTTTTCTCTATCTCCAGGCTTTGGATGAAGTTTTGTCGCTTCAATACCAATAAATTCCTTTCTTGATTGATATCCTAATAGATTAATTGCTGAATCATTAGCTTCTATTACTTTTCCTTCCGAACCGATGACTAAAATTCCTTCTAAAGTATTTTTAAACAAATATGCAAGTTTACGTTCGCTCTCGATCAACAAATTTTGAGCCTTAACATGTGCTGTTTCGTCAAGAAGTTCCACTTGAAGAGCGGGAGAATGATTATATGTAACATATCTCGCAAATGCGCGAAGGTAATGCAATTCGCCAAACTTAGGATAAGCTCTGAAAACAAAATCAGTATAGTTTATTTCTTTATCTTGGACATCCTTAAATAATTTTTTCAATTTTTCTTTATCATCTGGATGAATATGGTCAAAAACTTCATTTTTTTTCCATTTATACATCTCTTCTCGGGAAAAATTGTTGATCTGGGATAACATATCGTTAGTATAGACGAATTTTCCATCTTGAATAATTGCAATTCCCAATAGGGAATTTTCTGTTAATTCTTTGAATTTTCTTTCGGATTCACTTAAAAAAGTGAGCAATTGTCGTTGCTCAATACCAAGTTTTAATTTCTCTACAACTTCTTTAAGAAATTTTTTCTCTTGGATTAAAAACTCTTCTTCACTCGTATAGTATACTGTTAGTTTAAATTCTTCATTATTGATAATCGCCTGAGAGGAAATAAGGTAAATTGTTTTTCGAAAATCTTTATTATGATATATTTTAAATTTATAATTAACACACACCTGTACCAAATCGGGAAATTGAAAAGCAGAAGGAATTATCTTTAAAACTTCATAGATCAATAGATCTGTGTCATATTTTTGATTTTCTATTATTTTTGAAATTTGGTAGAGACAAGTGAGTTCTTTAATTCGTTCTTTAAGCTTATTATGAGTTATTCTTAAAAGATTTTTCCGCTTTGATAATTTTTTTTCCAAATAATTAATTTTTGCTTTAGCAAAATCCTTAAAAGTCAAATCATGCTCTTTCCTATGCTTCATAAGCGACATCAAATATAATTCTTATCGTTCAAAAGAAATGGGTTTTGCTACCTAATCACATTTTAAGTAACTTTTAATAGTAAGATAAGAAATACTGATGATTAATTTAAGCTTTATGGATTCGATAATTTCCCCATAAAAAGAATAGTCTTTGTGTTGGAGTCTCGAATAATAAACATAAAAGGATGATCAGCTCTAAATATTGGTATCTCACGCTGAGATGGAGGTGCTTTTGGAACCATTGCGATCATCGTCACCGCAGCAGCTTCGGTGCCTTCCTCATTTACCTCAACAAAAGCTTTATGGATAATATCACCTATCATAGGAGGAATGCTTTTTGAACCATCGATAATTCCAGAAAAATCAGCTTCCGATGTGAACGGAAGAATCAATCCCATTTCGGTTAAATCTTTTTTTAACTCATATTTCGTTTCTATTTTAAATTTAGGGATGTAAATTTTAACCTTTTTTTCAACTAAACGCTTGATATATTTTTCAATATTCTCTAAACTTAATAATTCTTCTATCCTTTCCAGACTGCCTTTTCCTTTGGGAAGAAATATTATCATAGAATAACTACTCACTTGTTTAGATCCCACGTTATCTTGATAAGGTAATCCAAGTACTTGGAGTTCATCATTCTCGAAATATAAAAATTTTTCCATCAGATACATTAATAATACGGGTTTTGTAGTTTTATCTGAAAGATAAAAGGATGCTTCTTGCGTATTTTTCTCTTTGAAGACGCTCTTCCATTTGCCGTTAAAGTAGATAGCGTTAAGGAGGATGAGCTTGAGATTTGGATCAAAAGAATAAGGTGAAATAATCTGGTTGATTTTCTTTTTCGTATTTTCGCTGACCCAGTTATTAATCATTTCGCAAACATAATCAACGTTGTTGAAATCTTCTTTATATATTGCTCCCTGATAGTTTTCATCGATGATATAAAGAAAAGATTCGGATAACTCGTAAGCTAAGTCTGCCCAAATTGAATTAGCTAAAGAGATGGTTGTATTTCCCTCATTTAGAAGCAAATTTGTTAATTCTCTAATTTTTAGATGTAATCTCCTTTGAGGTATAGTAAGGTGTAAAAAATTTCTAAGTTGCTCCTCTGTTTTCTTTCTCGCTCCTAAATAGACCATTGTGAGTGCTACAAATATGCTCACTGGCGAAATAAATAAGTTGTCATCAGATTTTTTCAATTGCGCATATAAATTCATTGACACCTTATTAATTGATTGAGATATTTCTTGTTTTTCCATTTGGATCACATGATTTAAAGTTTTAATAGTTCTTAGTGAATATAATATAAAAAGTTATTGCGATGATAACATTACTCATTCTTCATTTTTTTAATAAAATGTAGTTCTGTAAAAATCCTTCGTTCTCTCCCCTAATTTATCGTAAAGCATTTAAGTATCTCATGCAATATTTTTAATATTACATTATTTCTAAATACCGATGAAAAATGGACGAGATACGATTTAAACGATATAAAGAAAAGATAAACTATATTATTAACAATATCAATGACCTCCCTTTTAAACCAAAAAACAAGTTTGAGAAAAGAGGTATATTTTATTCTCTTCAAACATCTATCGAGTCGATAGTTGATTTAGTTGCTATGACGGTAAAAGATTTGGGTTCTGAAGTTAAAGATGACGCAACAAACATAGACTTTCTTACACAACAAAGAGACATAAATCTTGAGCTAGCAGAGAATTTAAAGAAGGCCAACGGATTAAGAAATTTATTGGTTCATAGATATAACGATATTGATGAAAAAATTATTATGGATTCTGTAAAAGAAATCAAAACGTTATTGCTAGATTGGATTGAACAAATTGAGATGATATTAAATGGAATCAAAGACAAAAAATCAAATTAGAGACGAAGTCAAAAGATTAAAAAACGACGCTAATTTAAAAGATGTAGATATCATCCTCTATGGTTCATTTGTAACTGAAGAAATTCGTCCAACTTCGGATATAGATATTGCTCTCATTTCTTACGATAAAATCAAAGAAAATAATATTGAATTACAAAAGTACATATTAGGAATCTTACCGCTTAAATACGATGTCAGAGTTTTCGAATTATTACCTATTTACATACAAATTTCAATCATCAAGAATTATGAGGTCCTTTTCGGTGATCCTTTAGAAATTTCTGAATATTTCTATTATTTTCGGAAAAAATGGGATGATTGCAAAGAGAGAATTTTGTCAAATCAATTCTCTAGCTATAAGGAACGCCTTTCGTTATTATAGAATTCTGAGCTTAACTAATCCATTACCAAGGAGTAAAATGTGAATTAATAATCAAAAAATTTAATGTATTATTTTAGCTGCAATTTTAAATCATTTATCTCAAAAAGAGTCAGTTTTAACTGTATAAATACCGATGAAGAGAAAACAGGGGACGAAAAAAAAGTGAAAGACGCCCTTACCCCTTTCTACGATGAATTCAATAAAAGATTTACTTAAAGTTATTGGTAGATTTCTAATCCTTTTGCTCGTAAATCATGCACTGAACTTGGGATTTCGATCCAAAAATTAGCCTTAAGGTTTAAATATCTTAACGAGCTTAATCCGGCAAAAGATTCGGGGATATTCAACAACTTGTTATTGCTCAAGTTAAGGTATTCGAGCGACTTCAAATTGCCTACGGTTTCGGGGATAGCCTTTAAGTTATTAGAACTTAAGTCGAGGTACTTTAAGTTAGTAAGCGAGCCAATAGATGGAGAAATATGCTCTAACTTGTTGATGCTCGCATTGAGAATTTCTAAATTTTCTAAAAACATGATTTCCTTGCTAATTATTTCTAGGGAATTTCTTCGGAGGAACAATTTTTTTAAAGAACTGAGTTGATAAACCTCTGGAGGAATCTCAGTAAGCCGGCATTTAAATAAACTTAGAGTTAATATCTGATCTTCCGCCTTCTTATATCCTCTTATACCTTTATTTACTTTCCGCAATTTAGGAATTTGATGATTAATGTTATTTTCGATACTTTTAATGTAGAACTCATGTGAGGTTCTTTCCGAGATCATGTTATAGTTATAATCTAAATCTGCTGTATTTTTAAGAGGCGTCAATGGTTCACCGCATTTAGGACAAGCTTTAGCTTTTGGTGAGCATAAATGGCTACAATGTGAGCAAGGCATTCGAGTTATTGAATGATATTTGTATAAATTGGGATTTTTATCTTCCATTAAAGTCGATTCACCTCAATTATATAAATTTGATAAATTGATCTATAAAAGCATTTATCACTAAACATAATGTAAAATGGTTTAAGTTAAAAATAGTAAGAGACTATAGATTTAAATTCTCATCCGAAAGTATAATCATTATATTATTTAATCGCCCATGGGGTAGAGATTTTAAAACGATGCAATCCCATCTCGGATTTGTAATAATAAACAGCGTTAAATATTATTTACCAGTCATTAGAATTGCCCAATACAAGAACATAAATCTTATATGATGGGACTAAAAACCCCGCAAAATTACGAGGATTATGATGTTAAGGATATCAAACTCCAAGGTATTATGAAATATTTCAAAAATAAAATAAAGGATTGATGCGATATTCTACGAAAATATTGTAGTTTAAATACCCTCTGATCTATACCTATAGTGTTAATTGAAAATTGGACATCTCTAAAACATTTTGCTGATATATTCTCGACCATGAATAACAAAAAGAAATTTAAAACCACATATCTTAAGCTTAAATTTTATAATCTAGGAGGATATTGGGGATATGCGGTGATGATGATAGAAGATAGTTATGGAAAAAGAAAAGTGCGATGGGCAAAATGCAAAACTACTGCAAGTTTTCCTAAAACTGAAAAGAAAAACTGGGAAGAAGTGCCACCCGAAGAGATTGAAAATTTAAAACAAGTCAATAAAATTAATATTAAATCTACGGAAGAATTTGAAGCTTGCAGTTCCGAAATATTGGAATTTTTGAACGAACTTGAATAAAAGAAAGAAATATTAATAATATTAAAAAAAATAATATATAAATTTCATATAAATCTTTTTTGCAGAGTTTTTATATGCAACTTATACGATACAAAGAGTATAAAGATCGCAAAAACAAGTAGCACAGTAAAATCAAGGATTACTCCGAAGGGTCCAAAAGCACTTTCTCCCGTGAACCCTAAGTTCACCAAATCTATAAAATATGTAAGCGGCGATACGACAGATATTGGATGGTTTTCTATGGGCATAAACAGCGGACTAAGGAAGGTAATTGTAAATTTGATTAGCACCGTAAGAATCATAACGTCTTGAGGGCTATCTGCGGGGGGGACCGAAAAAATCAAGCTGAAACAAGAAAGTGCAAAGCACGAGATAATTACCGCTACAACTATAAGGATGATGTTAAAATAACTCCACATATTAAGAACAGTCACTACGAAAAACAAAGGAACTAATGTAAAAATTAATCCAAATAGAAAACTCGACCATACATCCCCCATTAAAAGAGTCTTCAACGAAACCGGCGAGGTCACTATTCGCTCGAGCGTTTTTTGACGCGACTCAAAAGGAAAAGTTACGGGTCCGATTGATGTTGCTGAAAAGAATAGCGTCATTGCGGTTAATCCCGAGACGATATGAACTGGTTGGATGTTACGACCTAGCGTGAAAGCAATCAAAAGCACAATTGGAAAAAAGAGTGCTTGAATTACAACCGGCGGTTTGTTATAATAGATTTTTAGGTTTTTTCTACAGATCGCTAGGGACCTTTTAAATTGCTCGATCAGTACATCTAAACTGGATTGATCAATTAATATCTCTCCTTGTGTTAGTTCTTTACACATTCTTTTATACACCGTCCTGTTCAATTATTTTCAAAAATACATCTCCCAAACTCGGTTCGAGCGTATTAAGAGAATTTATTTTAATATTGTGCTTCTTAGCAAAGTCAGTAATTTCACATACGCAATCGTTTATGTTATTAACAATGAGAATGTAGTTTCCATTTTTTTTGTTGACTTCTTTGATGCTCTCTAATTCGTTCAAATTTAACGTAACATTTCCATTTATAAACGATAATTTAATTGCGAAATTTTCTTGAAAGATTCTGCGCAGATTGTCGGGGGTTTCGAGGTAAACAATTTTTCCCTTGTTTATGATCGCTATTCTATCGCATAATTCGTTTGCTACATCCATATCGTGAGTCGTTAAGAAAATCGTCATTCCTTTTTCTCTGCACTCCATAATGACTTTCTTAATCATCCTTGCAGATTGAACATCAAGTCCAGAGGTTGGTTCGTCGAGAAAGAGAAGTTTTGGGTCGTTAATTAACGCCATACATAAAAGAAGCCTTTGTTTCATTCCCTTAGAGTAAGTTTTTGCTTTTCTGTTCCGAGCTTCGTATAGATCGAATTTCTTTAGTAGATTATCAGCTTTATCGTGTCTAATTTTTTTCGGTATTCCGTATAATTTTCCTATAAAATTTATATTTTCGAATCCGGTTAAATCTGGATAGTTATTTGCCATTTCAGGTACATTACCTGTTATCTGCTTAATAGGCAATGGCTTTTTCCAAACATTAACCCCGAAAATCTTAATTACGCCTTGGGTCGGCTCTAATACTCCTGTTAGCATTCGTATAGTAGTAGTTTTACCCGCACCATTCGGTCCCAAAAATCCAAATATCTCACCTTGTTTGACATGAAGATCGATTCCATCAACCGCTTTTACTATCCCATTTGAACCCTGTGATTTTCCCTTTCTTCCTTTTTTCTTTCCTCGTCTGCTTGGAGTAAAATACTTTGATAAGCTTTTAACAGCAATAGCTTCCATTTTATCACCTTCTATTATCTTAAGTTTTAGATGTTACCTATTTCTCTTCTTTTTCAATCTTAAGATGTTTGAAAAGCTCGTCAACGGGTTGGTCTCCATGACACTTCATAATTTGATTTAGAGAACAACAACCGCGAGGAAACTTATACCTAATATCAGGTTTGTCGCATTCACATTCTTCAGTTTGTTTTATTTTCATTTTTTTCACTCTATTTTTATTCTTTTTTTGTTTAATTTGTTAGATTCTTATTAGAACCTAAATTGAACTATCGTATTATTAGTTAAGCCATCCGTTTAACTAAATGATTGATTTAATTAAACGAAGCATTTAATTATATTTAAATATATTCTTTTTTTTATTATTATAAAAGGAATGAGGAACCTAAGGAGATACGAAAATGACGAAAGAAATTGATTTAGACGAAATAGGAGACTATGTAAAGGCACTTCATTGTCAAATACGATGGGAAATAATCGAAGCCCTCAAGTCAGGACCTAAAAACGCAGACCAAATTATGGAAGCACTCATGCCAAAGCAAGAAGACCTTCAAAACAACCCCAAAGACAAATGTAAAGGTACTTGTCAAAACGGGGAAGGTAGGATCATCAAAAAACCAACGCTTTATTACCACCTACGAGAATTAGAATCTGTTGGGATCATTGAGGTCGCTAAACTCCGCCCGACTGAGCACAAGAGAGCACCGGAAAAAGTTTGGGAGCTGAATTTGGATAAATTAATAATAAACTTTAAAGATTAAGATACAATCCTTTCTCTATTTTTACTATTTAAGCCATAAATCGACTCAATGTCCTCAGTTTTAATTAGGCCTAGCCAATATGGAATTGCAAGGAAAGGCACATAAATTAGCGAAACCTCTACTACTACGTCGTAAGTAAGAGCTAAAAATTCAATAAGGGGTGGAGCGCGACGCAAATTAGAATAACTTCCATCGGCATTAATCATACCCAATTCAATCCATCGCTGTCCTGTAAGCCACTCCGTAAATGTCCACCACGCAATGAAAATAACCATGACGAGATACATAGAAATCCCTCGTTTTCTCGCTGGAGGCGTCGTAGTTATCAACCAAATGATAGCGATTGAACACATAGAGATTATAAAAATAACTGCAATCGGGGGAAATATATCTCTCCGAGAAGGTACTGAGGGGTCTCCTGCATTGACCGAATTAAAATTTATTCCGTTTGATAAAGCCATCGCTAATCTCACGATTAATGCGATAACAAAAATTCCAATCCAATATTTGCGATTCTTTTTGTCAAACATACGATCGCCAAATAACATTCCGACAACAGCAACAAACGCTCCCTCTGACATGCCTTGTAAGGGGATTGTCAACCAAAAAGCGTTAGTAATGTCTAATCCAAATAAATACTTTCTTTGCAGTACTCTAGTACCAATAATTTGTTGCACTAATTCGGCGGTTGACCAGATAATTGTGCCTACTAAAAATACCCAAAAATAATCCTTTCGATTATTGTTCACTTTCCAATCGTATAAGCAGATTCCCAAACCAATAAGACTCATAACGAGCTTAAGTGTAAATTCTTCACCGAAACTACCCCCTCTGATCATAAATATACTTTCTGAAATCATTTCTTTCACTGACATTCAAAAGAAATTCTATTAGTAATTAATTAGTATTTATTGATTTTAAATATCTATTGAAATTCTTATGAATATTTAAACATTCATGCCGCTATTATAGTATAGAAAAGTGGTTTAAAATCAAAATTTAATACTATTTAGATATGGACCCATTACTGCTCTCTGGTTACATTATCACCATAGTCATTGTAATTGTTGTTGTATGTGTGATTGTAATCGCCTGGAATGTTTTTTTACCTCGACGTATGCTTTATTTTATAATAGCTGCTTTCAGTTTCTTAATCGCAGCATTAAGTATCTTATTGTTTGCAGAACTTTTAGCACCTTATAATTCATTTTTCTACTTAGATCCTTTCCTATATACCCTCTATTTTGGATTATTAGGCTTTTTCTTTTCTTTCTTATTTCTGCTTATCATAGAAATTTTTTACAATAATCTCTCCATCTTATATAGATTAGTTTTGTTTTATATGATTATTTTAACGATTTTACTAATAACAAGTGAAACAACTCTAATATTTCATTCGTATTCCAAGTATCCTCTATTTTGTTATCTTTTATTTGAATTTACGTTGCTTATCTGCATTATTGCTTATGGTATTC
>WJKD01000240.1 GCA_014729315.1 Promethearchaeota archaeon
GAATCCGTGACATTCGCAGTAGTGAAAGAAATTTTTACCAAAAAGTAACCGATATTTATGCGACAAGTATTGATTATAGAAACGATGTTGAATTGACAAAGAAATTTTTTGCCACTGTGCAAAATAAAATGCACTATGCAGTACATGGTAATACCGCAGCAGAATTGATCAAAGAAAGAGCGGATGCAAAAAAACCTTTCATGGGATTGACCAGCTTTAAAGGCGACTATATAACGGCTCGTGATATTTCAAATGCAAAAAATTACCTGTCTGAAACAGAACTTAAGCAAATGAATTTGATAGTTTCAATGTATTTGGATTTTGCTGAATTACAAGCGACTAATAGGAAACCAATGCGAATGGCTGACTGGATACAGAAACTGGATGATTTCCTGAAAATCAGCGACAAAAAGTTACTAGATAATCCAGGAAAAGTAAGTAACCGTAAAGCAATCGAAAAAGCCCAAAAAGAATATGAGAAATATCGCAAAGAAGAAGATCGAAAATATATTTCTGATTTTGATCGGGAGATGAAAAAGCTTTTAGATAAAAAAAATAATCCACGAAATACACGTAAAAACACGAAAAACGATTGAATGTTTTCCTATCTTTAGTGCCTTTTGTGGTTAAAAAAGGATAGGAACTATTAACCAGTAAGTTAGTAAAATACTAACATACTGGAGATTTAGTGCATGGACTTAACTATAAGAAAATCATCACAAATAGAAGAGATTGATTACAATTTTCTTAAGTCTGCTCTTGCAAACTACAAACACCCTAGGGTAAAGATAAATGAAATGCTGAAGAGTGGTAAGATCATTCGGGTGAAGAAGGGATTGTATGTATTTGGCAAAGAGTTGGCGGATCAGCCTTTTTCAAAAGAAACGCTTGCAAATTTAATATATGGTCCTTCGTATATATCACTTGAGTATGCACTGGCGTTTTACGGGCTTATCCCCGAACGAGTGGAGGTGGTTACGAGCGTCACAAATAAAAGAAATAAATCATTTGATACATCAGTGGGATATTTTTCTTATCGTTACATTCATCCTGATCTTTATTCTAATGGAATTACATTACATGAAATGGATCGCTATCATTGGATACTCATTGGTAGCAAAGAAAAGGCGTTGTCAGATATGCTCTATTTTAACGAACAGTTTGATAATGAAGCTGACCTGGAAAAGTATTTACTGGAAAATTTAAGAATAGAACCGGAATCGTTTGTCAGTTTTAATTTAAATAAAATAAAAAAATTGGCAACGCTTTACGGTTACAATGTAAAACTGTTTTATAATGTGTTGAGGAGTTATAAATGAATGACGCCATAAAGGTCATGCTAAATAAATATCAATGTAGCAGTGTGAACGAATATGAGAATGCTCTAAAAGAGATTATTCAGGAAATTGCGTTGCTTGGTTTATGGCGGTCGAAGTTTTTTGAGAAAGCTGCTTTTTATGGCGGATCAGCGTTAAGAATTCTTTATGGACTCAATCGATTTTCAGAGGATCTTGATTTTTCTCTATTAAAAAAAGATGAAAAATTTTCATTACAAACGTATTGTACAGCGGTAGAAAATGAGTTAAAAAGCTTCGGATTTTCCGTTTTTGTGGAAACAAAGGAAAAGAAAATTGAAACGAATATCGACTCCGCTTTCATTAAAGCAGGAACATTGAAAAATATGTTGATCATTGACATTCCGGGAGCATTGTCAAATAAGATACACTCCGGCAAATTAATGAAAATAAAGTTGGAAGTTGATAAAGATCCACCGGGTGGTTTTGAAACCGAAGCCAAATATCTATTTCAACCAATTCCGTTTTCCGTAAATACATTTACATTACACCACCTTTTCGCTGGAAAGATGCACGCCGTTTTATGTCGTTCCTGGAAAAAAAGAGTAAAAGGGCGAGATTGGTACGATTTAGCCTGGTATGTTGGCCAGGATATTGCGCTGAATGTCAAACATTTGGAAAATCGAATGAGACAGACAGAACATTTGAAAGCTGATGAATCATTAACTGAGCATCGCTTAAAAGAGAAACTCAAGGAAAGAATTCATGATACTGACTGGAATAATGCCAGAAAAGATGTTGAAAATTTAGTCAAAGATCCCGCATCTCTTAGCCTGTGGTCAAGTGAATTTTTTAATGCGATTTGCGATAAAATAAAAGTGATCTAATATACTGAAAGGCATGTACCACTAACCACACGAAATAACACGAAAAAGGAGAATGAATGTTTTCGTGCTTTTAGTGGTTTAAAAGAGAAGAGTATGAAATTAAAATTCAAAATACAACCCTATCAAACCGATGCAACAATGGCGGTGGTAAACTGTTTTGCCGGACAAACCAAAGGCGCTCGAAAAGAACTGATCGGCAGAATAGGTATGCTAACAGATGAAATTTTCTCCAATAAAAGGATAGAACTTGCTGAAGGCGATATCCTGAAAAATGTTCAAGAAATGCAAAAAGAGCAGGGATTGAAAACCAGCAGCCATTTGGAAGGGTTAAATTTTACAATCGAGATGGAGACAGGCACGGGTAAAACCTATGTTTATACCAAAACGATGTACGAACTTTACAAAGAATATGGCTGGAGCAAATTTATTATCATGGTCCCGTCTGTGGCTATTCGGGAGGGAGTGCATAAATCGCTGGAAATAACGGCAGATCATTTTCAGGAAATTTATGGTAAAAAGATCCGGTTTTTCATTTATAACACGAAAAATAAATCAAATCTGGTGAATATAAAAAGCTTTGCAAATACTTCGAATATCGA
>WJKD01000241.1 GCA_014729315.1 Promethearchaeota archaeon
GTTATAGCCAAGGTATTATAGACGCTGGTGCCAAGGTTAACCGCTTTAAGGAAAGATACCCACTTTAACAATTAAGATGACGACCAAGTGTCGTCATCTTAAAAAAAGTTCCCAAAAGCTACTAAGGAACGATGAAATGAAAAAACTATTAATAATATTCTTAATAATATCCTTAGCAGCACTTAGTGGATGCGGCGCTTTTTCGAAAAAATCAAAAAAAGAACAAAACAATTCTCAAAATAACACTGAAAACACAGATAATGACGATGAAACTGACGGGTTCGATGGTTTTCCTGGCAATGATTTTGAAGCACCTATTACGGACTCTTCAATTACTAATCTCGATTCTTTAATCCAAGAACTTAATCTTGCTCAATATCACAATAGAGGTTTCAGAGGACAAAACCTGACTATTGCTGTTCTAGATAATGGTTTCATGGGTATTAAGAGATCTATTGGTCGTTACCTTCCCCCAGATACTGAGGTTATTGACGGATCTGGCAATCCACAGCAACAAACAACCCATGGTACCAAGCTTGCAGAATTAATCTATACCCTAGCAACGGGAGAAAAAACCTACAAAGCTACTACCACAGGACCAAGACTATTATTGTTTAACACAAATGGTTGGACGAATTTTACTGAGGCAATCGAAGAAGTAATTAAAAGAAAAGTCGATATTGTACTCTATTCCCAAATTTGGGAGTACGGTGGAAATATGAATGGTAGTGGATTTATTAATCAAGAAGTCAATAAAGCACTTAATGCAGGAATACTCTGGATTAATGCCTCAGGAAACAACCATCTTTCTACTTATCACGCAGATATAAAAATAACTAATACTCAAGAAGTCTCTCTCCCCTTTAAAAACAAATATGTAAGATTTAAGGTTCAGGAAGATTACACACCGTGCAAAATTGTTCTTTCATGGAACGACTTTGCCAATACCAAAAATTATCAGACATCCCAAAACCTTGATCTCTATTTAGAAAATGAATCTGGAGAAATCCTTTCTTCCAGCGAACTAATACAGGATGGTCTTCCCCATAAAGACTATCGCTACTATTCTGCTCACGCGAGAGAAATAATTAAGTCCGTCCTAAAAAAAGGTACCTATCATCTCCGAGTTGTTGCAAAATCTAATAATTTTAACTCACTTTCCGCACTTAGGATTACTATAGATGGTTATAAGGTTGAAATGATTGACCGCACCCTTGATCAAACACTATTAATACCGGCCGATAATCCTGGTGTACTCACTATTGGAGCAATGGATGTTAACTACTCGGGTAGAGGACTAACAAGTAATGGTATCAATAAACCAGAGCTAATCACACCTTCCACAATAAAATTCGAAGATGGTCAAGAATTTCAAGGGACATCTTCCGCCGCAGCAATCGCCACGGCGGGCTTATCCGTTTTTATGAGTGGTTATGGAAAGTTATCTCGAGCCCAAATAGTCCAATACCTAAATCAAGGGTTATTAGGCTCTAGGGAAAGTTATCGTAATTCCCCATCAAGTGGACAAAACAACTCTCCTTCCCCACAGCTCAACACTTGGCTACCGCCAGTACTTAGACTACCTGACCTTAATAGCTTATATTAGGGAAAAAACACCCTAGGATTTTTTGTCTTTACAAGCTAAGCTATATGCTGGGTTGTAACTTAACAAGGATCAAGAAAAATATGTCAGAACATCATATTGTATATATTATTGATGACGATTCAGCTATTAGGAAACAATGCATCAAACTTCTTTCAGAGAATTTTTTTGTTTCAACTTTCGATTCTGCTGAAGCCGTTTTAACAGAAGTAGATGAAGGCAATTTTGCCGATATCTATGTAATCGATATTATTATGCCAGGAATGAACGGAATACAGCTTTTACGCGAACTTAGGATTCGCAATCTACAGAACCCTGCAATAATTATCTCCGCTCAACCCGAAAAATCTGACGCTTTAGAAGCATTAAATCTCGGTGCATTTGCGCTTCTTGTCAAACCTCTATCA
>WJKD01000242.1 GCA_014729315.1 Promethearchaeota archaeon
GATAAAAGGCAGTATTAGGTATTCAAAATCAGAAAGATTTGAAAAGAAATATCGTATAGGATTTATTTTTATTGCAATTTTTAGCTTCTTAATCGTTTTAGAATGTGCATTTTTTGCGATTATAATATTAATAGTTGACTTTTCTAATCCCACAGATACAAGCATGATGTTAGTATGGCTATGGTGGGTGGGTTTTTCTTCTTTAACATTTTTATTTATGGTTCGAGGAGCAGTTAAAACGATATTATAATAATTAAACTTTAAAACATTTATCTGGAGCTTCAGGATTATAAAAACATTTGGGATCAGACGCATTAATGTCTCCGCAGTAAATGTAAGCATTTGCTCGACATCCATAACAAACCAATTTTGACACACACGAAGCACATGGTCCCTTGATTTTAATCTTTAATTGAAGCTTTTTTTTGGCTCTCTTTACAATGTCGATCGGTTTTTCTTTATGTATATTACCTTCTGGTAATTGTCGTAGCAACAAGCAAGGAACAATGTCTCCTTTAGCAGTTACTGCTACATGAGATTGACAAGCATATTTCCCATCGGAGTTTCCCACCATTAGCATCTGCTTTCCTTCGACGGCAGCCATATGTTTGAACGCTTTTTCAATTTGAGATAAGGATGGTTCCCATTTTACACCTTCATCTTTAGATAATCCTAATGGTCTAAAAGTGTTAATGGCGACGTGCCCCGCTCCCTTCGAATAGAACCAGTCTATTAAATTTGTAATCGTGCGAGCTGTTTGTGAGGTTAAAGTGGGGCAACCGTAAATGTGGTTTGCGATAAAACCAGCTTTTAATAGATTATTGTATCCGTCTATTTTTGCTTGGAGGCTTTCTGGAATGCAATTCACTTGGTTGTATATCTCTTTGTTTAAAGTATCAATATGAATTCCAATAAAGAATCCCAAATCTTTAGAAAGTGCTAATGTTTGAGCTTCTATTAACCAGTCTAGTTTTGAGCTCGGGATCATACCTGCTAAAGGGAGATATACGTGGAGTCCTTCGTTAAGCGCGTAAAAAAGCATGTCTTTGAAGTGAGGATGGATAAGTTGATCCCCGCCATAAAAATAGACAACTCGAACTCCCATATCTCGCAATTTGAGGATTTCTTTAAATTTCTCAATAGAAATGTTATCGTCAGGAAGTGTCTTACTGTCAAGTGAACTCGCATAACAATAAAGGCATCCGCCCGCGCATCTTTCGTTAATCTCTACGCTAACACATACGATCTTTCCCTTGTTCATTAATTTAATCAAGTCTTTTCTTAAAAATAAGTCTATAGGGGGATTTTTCCGTCTATTTTGCTTCTTTAAAAACATGTTTTGTTTATAATAATTTGATTAGTATTTATTAATTCGGTTTTATAGGGCTTCAAAAAGCCAGATATCCGGATTTTAACAAGATCCTCTTTACCTTTTTTAACGCTGACTCGGTTTGGATGTGCCACCTGGTGATCCAGGTTTGCTTAACGCCCCGTATTTTATCAATCTGCGGTTTAATCCAATCGTATTGTTCTCTATGTAAGGGAACCATGTCAGCAAGACCGCCTAAATCGTCAATTGAAAGATAATAATCTCCATCGTGCGCCTCTAAGGAAAATTCATATTCCTCTCCGTTAATTTCCACGACAAACTTATGATATTCGTCAACCATCGTCTAAGATATTTAAAGAGCTCTCTTATTTAATCTTAATTTCTAAAAATCAACATATTTTTGATAAAGAAGACGAATCCATATTAATAATCCGATAAAAATTTAAAAAGAAAAATAGAAATTTTTTCAATGACTGATTAAACTTCTTTCCAATCTTCCTTGATTCTTTCAAGATATCTCGCACCTCCTCTTAAGATCCACGTCGCATTACAAGCTAAGCACCGAAAACCATCCGTATAGGTCTTCCGTGAAGGAAAAGGAGATTCAGCAAGAACTCGCCGAAAAAGTTCCTGAAGGTATGGAAAAATTTTATAATAATCTAAAAAATTCATGGAGGTTCTTAAGAGGAATTTGAAAAAAAGACTAAACCAAAAGGTTTTAGAAGTCAAGAAGTGTCGCAGATTTTTTAAACTTGCATCCGACACTTTTATTTCTTTCGATCTATTTAAATTTACAAAGATACTTAATTTGCCAAAAATTTTTACATAGAGAATATATAATTTAGTTTGTTTAAAATTAATAATGTATAATTGATATTTTAAACTGAAATGAATTTTCTGAAAGAAATTTGAATAGAAAATCGCATTAAGTTTATAATCTCGTTCTTCAATTATAACATAATAAAAAAGGTAATCTTGTGAAACCTGAGAATCATATAAAACGCTATATTAAGATGCGTTCGACATTGGACGAGTTATTAATAAAACCATTTCAAGATCGAGATAATGCTTCAATAGCCACTATAGCACACTGGCCATCTTTTCATTTAGTATCTGTAATAATTGACCAGCTGAATCTTCCTGAAAGGTTAAAACATCGCATCCATAGAGGTTTTAAAAATACCTTAAAGTCTTTCGGTTCAAATATTAAGTCTCTATAACAAAATAGAGAGTGATTTCTTGGTAAAAGATCAATACGGAGGTATTGAAAAAAATCTCGATTATAACGAATTGAACGAACTCCTAAATCAGTTAGAAAAGATTTGTAAAGAAATAACAGAGAAGGTGGAAAAGAATGGGAAATAAATCTAAACATTCTGAGAATGTCCATGTTGAAATAAATATTAGTCGAATTCGTAGGTTTGCAGAATTAATGGGTAATAAATACAAGCAAATTAAGTCGATTTATTTGTTTGGAAGCGTTGCCAGAAGAGAAGCAGACGAAAAAAGCGATATAGATTTACTAATTTTGGTAGGAGACGATGATTTGAAATTCTCGGATATATTGCTTTACGATGTCGATTATAGAAATTTCGATGATTGGGCACTTGACCAACTGGAAGGTGGTGTGAATCCCTTTATTTGTACGGCTGAAGAACTAGTCCAAGACTTTGACACATTGGTAGGAAAGATATTATTGGAAGGTATTAAGTTGTATGGTAAAAATATTAAAGGACTCCAAAAGCGTGTAGAACGAAAATGGAAAGATGAACAGTCAGACTTGCTTGATCTTGTAAGATCTCTATGAAATATTTTTATATATAAATTGAATTGTCAGTTCAATTTAGAGAATATTCGTAAAATAAGAATTAATTTTCGATCTTTTTGAGAGTCATAGTTTATGAAAGAGTTAAGATCGATTTTCTTGGTGTATTCTGTCAGTAAGTTCCTTAAAGTTTTCGAGAATCTCCGTCCTCTCTTCGCGATAAAGCTTAATCGCTCCCGTGGGGCATGTTACTGCGCAGGCTCCACAGCCGTAGCATTTTTTAGGATTAATAGTTGCTTTTTTATCTTCCAAACTAATGGCGTTGAATAAGCACCTTTCTACGCACAATCCACATCCTTTACATAGATTCATCTCAACTTGAGATATGTAATTTGACTTTGCTGTGCAATATTCGTTTTTTTCCTCGAAGCGAGTCATCCCCCTTAATAAACTGCAGCAACATTCGCAACAACAACATATTATCTGATGATTGGTTTGAAGCACATTTTCTGTGGTAAAGATTAGTCCTAATTTTGCATGATCATCGACCAAGGCGTGCGCTTCGTCTAAGGTCAATTCTCGTCCCTCTCCGCGGTCCAGAAAATATCTGCCGAACGGTCCAACTTGTAGGCACGATTCCTCTATTGGATATTTATTTTTGCATTCTCTTATTCCCAAAGTTTCGGTTCTTTTTCTGCAGGGACAATCAGTTGCTACGATAGGTGGGCTACAATTGTCGAGGATTCGATGGATCTCTTCTGCGTTGGTGATAACAGATTGGTGATCAATTGCTTTTTCGATCGGAACGATCCTCGTAAGCGGAGTTCCTTTATCTGAAGATTCGTACCGTTTGTAAAACTTTTCTTCAATGAAAAATTTTTGATACAACTCCGCCCCTTTTTTTCCTAATCGTTCCAACGCTTTGGAATATTTGAAGCCTATATTAAACAAATGAGCCACCGTGAGAAAATAAGAATAGCCCGCGGTATCTTGGATAATTCCTTTTTCCGCCATTTGCTCTAGTATTTGCTTAGTTTCCTTTCGGGGTTTACCTATTCGTTCTGCAATGGTTTTTACCGACAAAGGCATGATCTCTAGATGTTGAGCGATTTCTGCCTCTTCGGGTGTGTAAAACAACTTAATATATTGCTTGAAGGCTTCGGACACGTTGCCTTCGTCGTCAACGGGAACATCGTTTGGATATTCTCGCATTTTCTTCAAAATTACTTCGTAGGGGTCGGATTCAGATTCAACCATGCTATTAACCAGCTTAAAAAGATCTAAATTTTCCTTATATTCTATTTTATTGTTTTAATATTATATTTATTCTAAAAAAATAAGTAATCAAATTAGGATTTGACTCTTTTGTTTTTTGAGCTTTAATTGATTTGCGAATCCAACATTCTATAGACATTGATGTACAAATTTCACAAGGTATTTAGAATTGTTTTTTAAGATTTTTATTGATGAAAAGCTTATAAAGAAAAGTGTTGATTATTTATTAATAAAAGAAC
>WJKD01000243.1 GCA_014729315.1 Promethearchaeota archaeon
GAAGCCCTTACTACTTTTATTCCGATAAGAGTCAAATAAGTGCTTATCTTTTAACATGTTCCTTACATCATCAACAGCAAGTTCTTTTGGTTGAGATCGTAAAACAGGTGTTTGGGGTGAACTCTTCTTCTGTTCTCGTTTTGAGTCATCCTCTTTTTCAGGAGTAACTTTCTTTTTAATCTCACCTGGTTCTATTTTTTGATTAGATTCGTCCGATGGCGCAGACTTTTGTATATCCATTTTTGCAGTCGTATCTGAGACAACTTCTTGCGGAATATTATCAGCCAATTTTTCATTATCCGCATTATTGAACACATCGAATTGAGTAATTCCTATAATAACCAGACAGACAATAGCAAAGGTTATCCCGACAGGTTTATACCATTTTTTCTTTGGGATAAATGGTTTCTTCTTAGCTGGTGTAACAGGTTCTGCTTTCTTCTCTGGCTTTTTCGTTTCAGGTTCTGAAGGTGTCTTATGCTTCTCTTCGCTATCTTTGATTCTTATTTTTAATGTTCGGGCGAGGCTAATATATCCCAACTCAAAATTTTCAAAGTTGATATAAAGTTTGCTTCTCAAAATTGAAGGCAATTCTGTGTGATCAACTACACACGGAATAATTCGTTTCCTTAGAGAATGTGCACACGTCCATTCTTCCTCTACCCAATAAGAACCAGTTGCCGACCCGGACCATATCAAAATCAGCGTATCGCACCAATCGATTGCATTACTGATAACCTTTGGTAAACTATCACCCCCTTCAATTTTCGTGTAGTCAATCCACACCTCCGCACCATCTCGCATTAAATTCTCTGCCAGCTTCCTGGAAATCTCATTGTCTTCCCAGGAATGGCTGATAAACACTTTAGGCATATACGTGATTCCTTTCATTTTTAAACTGAACTTTTAAAAATGGTAACCTTTCCATCGTATTATGAAGATGCTTTCCGGTTTGACGAACAATTACATACGATACTTTATTATCATCAAGCTTCTTGCAGACCTTTGGCAAAAAGCGCTGGTGAAAACCAACGGCACTTGAAAATCCCCGCCAGTTTTTCTTCTCTTTGTATCCTGTGATTTTCATCAACTGTTTTGCCGAATTTTGATATGACTCATAATAACAGCCGACCTGAAATAGTATCAGATAATTTCTAAATTGTTCTGAATAATATCTAACTTGCTGTTTCAGTCTTTTTAATGATTTGGGGCAGGAGAATTTTCGGGTTATTTTATGCATTTCCGTCCGGTAAAATTGATGCAAATAATCAAATTCATTTAAAATTTTTAAGACAACTTTATAAGTTTGTGCATGTTGAAAATGTCCCAAATAGGAATTAATCGTCGCCATCAAATTTTCTAACACATTTATATCGTACATCCAAATATACGATGCATCATTCTCTTTCACAAGAAATTTTTTACTTTCTCTTAATTTTGCACGGCAATTACCAATTACTCTTCGGCGACAAAGTGAATAAAAAGGTCGAATGACAAATCCGGCAAAATCAACACCATTGAAAATTGAATCAAGTCTTGTCGCTTTCTCATTAATGTGCAACTGCAATTGGTCATGAAGAAATTCGATAATTCTTTTTTTCCATGCCAGCAGTTGTTCACGATTATCTGACAGTAAGATAAAATCGTCCACGTATCTTACATAAAACCGGCATTTCAATATATGTTTTACGAATTGATCGAAAGTATTCAAATACACATTTGCGAAAAACTGACTTGTCAAATTCCCGATTGGCAATCCGCAATCAGTAGGCGCATTAAATAATGACTTATTGTCCGGGCAACGATAAGTTGAATGTTGCGTTTCATAATCTAATGTCGGATCATGAAAAATGATAATTGATAATAACCATTTCAGCTCATCATCGAAGCATTTTTTACATAGTATTTTATAAAGGATATTTTTATTTATGGACATGAAATAATTATGAATATCCAGTTTTAAATAATAGCCCTTTCTTTTGCCATTATGTGTTATTTTTCTCAGATAGTTTTGTAATACAGTGGCTCCTTTATGGGTTCCCTTTCCGGGTCGACAGGCAAACGACTGATCAATAAAAATCTTTTCCCATATTGGCGATAATCTATTGTAGACAAGATGATGAACAATTCGATCCCGAAAGTGCGCAGCAAATATTTCTCTGATCTTTGGTTGTTTGATATAAAAGCAGACAGAAGTGGCTGGTCGATAGCTTCTGCTATTCAACGCGTCAACCAGTTGGATCAAGTTTTCCTCCTGATTACATTCAAATAACAGAGCATCGGGTGTATTGCGTTTGTTTTGACGGCATTCGATGTATGCCCTGTATATTTGTTGAAAAGTAAACATCATATTGACGATTCTCCGGAACGAACTGCACGCACGTAGTTGTTGTTGTTGAGGTTGTTGTTGTTGCAATTACCGTTGTTGAAATTGACTACCCACTGCCTGCGCTCGCTTATGATCCCCTACTTCTGATTTCACACAAAATCAATTATGGTGAAATCCACCATCAGACAATCCATTGAAAATGGTATGTCTGGTTGTATTCAAATACCATGCACATTACATGGTGAGGGGATAAACAATCATCTAAATTGACACGCTTTCCAACCATCATTTTTTGGTTGGAAATTCCGGTCATATCTCTCACGAATTATTTTTGAAGCGACTCAACCAGCCTTCATTCTGCCTGCTTAAATCCACAACTGTATTTAAACTGAATTGAAACGAATTGAAATTTGGAAATACCTGAAGTTCTTTGCATAGCCGAATCACAACTTTCAGCTCTTCCAATTTCTCTCGAATTTCCAGTAAATAAGGAACTTTGTCTCTCGCATTATTTGCGCGGATAATACCCTTTAAAATTTCCCGTGACAAATTTCGAAGCTCTGTTCCGTACGTGTATTTATTGTAACGGCTGAAATTTCGGGCGATTTGATCAAAGTATTTTGCCAGATCAAATGCTTTTTTATATATTGGTAAATGTTCGTATCGTGCCATCTTCTTTTCCCTGGGTTTTAAAAAAAATTTTTCTTCCCCACCCCTCTTACCACCCTAAATTATCAAATCACTCAAATTATCAAATAACCAAATCATTCTGTAGATGATTGTCCGGAACGAACTGCACGCACGTAGTAGCCGTCGTAGTAGAGGAAGCCGTCGTCGCAACCACCGCTGGAGAAAAGGACTACCCACTGCCTGCGCTCGCCTTTTACAGAATCAGCCGTCCATATCCATAATTGCTCTGCATCAAATAATGGATCAATATACAAACTGTGTTCATTTTTCTGCGGCTCCATCAAGCTCATCGCTTCTTCCAGCGTTGGCAAGCGCCAATCACTAAAGCCGGCAAATTTATCTACGTTCAATTGATCGATCCATTTCTTTGCATTTTCGTAGTTCATTCGTTCTTTAGAGCCGCTTTGTTGCCACATTAATCCTGTTGCATGATCGTAAACGACCTTATCGTCATTTAGAATTTTTGTTTCGAAGCGATTCTGAAAACCGGGACCATTTTCATTATAGTCACGATCATAGAATTTTCGATCGACGATCATTTTCGTCACCTGCTCTTCGGAGAGCTCCGTCGGAATTGAGCGCAGCGGCGTTGGCGGCGGTTCGGGCTCGCTGAACGGTTCGGCAGTGGCGATATTACTGGGATAATAAATGCCATCGTTCCCTTTTGCCAGTACCTGATAGTGGTAGGAAGAATCTGCTGCAACAGCTCTGTCAGAATAGGTCGTGTCATAAGAAACTCCGATTTCCTGGTTCTTTTTCAATACCACGTATTGTTCCGGTTCTGATCGTAATTTTGGTTTCAAACGGGTGTAACTGAGAACGACTTGCTTTGGAGAGCGAATGAGGACTCGCAATGTAATGGGTGGCGGTCCGGCGGCAATATTTTTTCGAGGCGGCGGCTGGTGTTTCACCGAAATCCTGGTTTCCTGCACCGGGCTTTCGACCTGTTCCACCCGCTGCATGATGATATCCGCGGAGGTCGTCTGAAATGTCTGCACGCCTTCAGCCATAAACGTATTATAACTCGCTGTATGCCGGAA
>WJKD01000244.1 GCA_014729315.1 Promethearchaeota archaeon
CATCAATCCATGAATCATCAAATGTCTTCACATAATCTACTCCTCCTTGCTCTTTTTTCTTTAGATTTTTTAGCGGCAGAGGATAGTGCCATGGATTTCCGATTGTATTCCATCCCGGATGTAATGGTATTTGATATATAGTGTCTGTTCTAACAGTCATACCCGGGAAACTGTGCAAGGTTATTTCTTTTCCTAAAGACCTGGCAATTATCAGAAAATAGCTTTTGCCCGGCACAATTTTTTTAAAACCTTGATTTAAATAAACCGCCTGAGTTTCTCCATTAATATAGCATAGTTCAGCGCATCTCCATTTTGCCTCATTATATTTTATCCCAAGATTGTGCTCCAACACATATTCCGCAGAATATTTCTCATCAATTTTCAACGGTATGGAAAACATGCGATAATCCTCTGGCTCTTTTCCCTGATGCCATTGAACATCATTCCCAGTTGAATCCACCATTATAATGCCTTTTGGAACGTCTATTTTAATAGGTATGGACATATAATTACTTTTCGTGCTATCTCTATTTGGGAAAGTATTATCATTCTTCAATATATCCCGTGCTTCGACTTGATATTCAATTCCATAACGACCAGCACTTTTTACAAATTCAGGTGATAACGTTACGGAATAGCTATATTCATCGTTACTTTCGATTATCAGAGAATCATATTCAGTTTTTCCGCTTCTGCGATAAAACAGATTTACCGGATCAAGCAATTTTGTCTGACGATCAAATATTTCAAAATTTATATTTGCACTATTCGTTTTATATCTTGCATCTTGTCTAACTAAATGTATCTCCGGAGGATTTGTATCAACTCCTTTTACTATTAAACGAATTGCATAATCTCGTTCGATACTTGTTAAACTTTCAACATAATCTATACATAAAGTATCGCTAAAGTCTCCCAGCGTGTCCACATTGCATATTGTAACGGGTAAAATAATTGGGTCATTAGGTTCAACTTTTGCATTATCCTCTATACTGTTTTTGTCAATTTGAAAATAATCCCCATTTTTGAGGCTAATGTATTCCTTCGGAATTTCACAACTTAATTTGCCAATATTCACTATTTTGCATTTGGCTTCAATTGTATCAATTTTGATTTCAATATTTCCAAAATGTTGCGAATCCATTTCATCGTCACTCGGTTCTTCAACTTGAAGACATGCACCTTTTCCAAATCCTTTCAATGTTTTTTCCATCTCTAATTCGGTAATTTCATCATTCAATGTATCAAGATAAAATATTTTAAACGAAGATTCTATATCTCCAACTTGATTTGGCTCGAAATATAAATCGACATTAATTGAATCCCCTATTTTTAAAGTGCATGGCAATGGAGGATTTTTCCATTTAAAACTTGAGTTTCCAATATTAAAAGTATCTATATAACAATTCAAATTACCTTCATTTCTAACTATGATATTTTTAGAATCAAATTCTTTCTGAGTTTTTGAATCAAAAATAATCGTATTTACTTCTTCTTCCTCTAAAAAAGTATTCAACTTTGCGCTCTTGGCTGTTGCAAATAGTGAGCAAGTAACCGGTGGTACACTTTTATTATTTTCATCTAACCAACTATCTGTATACTTTACTGTCAACGTGCATTCTTCATTTTCAACGATTTCATCTGAATTAAACTTAACTAAAATTATACCGCTTTCTCCAGTTCCAATTTCTGCAGGAAATTTAATTATTTCAAATTTTAGATTATTTACAGATGTCTCCGAAACCGATAAATTTAAATCTCCTGCATTGCATAATACAACATTAGATGTGCACGGTTTTGAAACATGTGTAATTAGGGTATCATTCTCACATTCCAAATTTGCCAGGGCACCAAATCCCACACCGTTTAAAGGTAATATAATGCTGGGTTGCTCACAAGCGTATGAGCTATCACTTAAATTATTAAAACTTGTCGAGCTTGTGCACTCGCCAATTTCAGTCGGAAGAAAAGTAACTTCAAATTTTGAATCTGATTTTTTCGGAATTATGAATGGTGACTCCGTCGGACTGATTTCAAAGGGACGCTCAGGTGTTACCAACTCA
>WJKD01000245.1 GCA_014729315.1 Promethearchaeota archaeon
ATACAAGATTGCGTTTAATTTTGATTTTATTAATCTTTAGAAAACTAAGCTTAACAAAACTTAGTAATTTGTTAAGTAGAACAAAAGCGGCAGTTTCTCGTCATTTGAAAAAGTTCGACAACTTAGATTTGATAACCATAACTAGAAGGAAAGCACGAGGATCTATAGATGCGAAAGTTTACGAGCTTAATTCAAAATTTATGGATTTTCTTTCTCTAAATTCTAAATATTTCATGATGTTTGTAGATAAACTTGGAATTGATGCTTTAAAATATGGTGTTAAAAATGATAAATTATTATTTGATTTTTTAAAAAACATTTTTGAGCAAATAATCCTGTATTATGACACTATAGAAGATCATATTAGAACATCAAAATCAAAAACACCAAATAATTTGAAAGGGTTTGACATGAAGAGTTTGATTGATTACGAAATTTGGCTGATTAGCGATAATCAGAAAAAAAAATACGACAACCTATTGTCAGAATTTAAAAAGAAAGTAACGAAAATGTTAAGTGAAGATCAAGATACCGATAGTTACGAAGCTAGACCTTATCTCATATTCCATACTAAAATCCCAATTAAAGGAATAGCAAAGTTTGACAAAGACGTTGAGGATTTGAAAAAGATTTTTAAATCTCTTGATTAATCTATATTATCTTGCAAAAACTCTATGAATTTTTATTCGTATTATAAGAGTCTTTGCATAGATTTTTCCACTTTAGCTAAGGAAGTTTTAACTCATACTTAGTCGTTTTATATCAAAAACAAAAAAGAGTTTCTTGACAGACGTCTATAAAATCGTTGAAATATTCAATTGGAATTGATCGATTAATTAAGAAGCTTAAATTTTAACATTAAAAAAAAATGAAAATTTTATATATAGGATTCAATATTTAATATAATAGTTAGGATTTTCTTAATATTTCTTAGGAGGTATAAAACAATTAAACAAGAAAATCAGATATTAGTTTTAATAAAATGTCCTATATGCCATTCAACAAAAAGAATTGAGATACCTAAGGCTCCAGTGGAAAAGGCGAAAAGCCTTGCTGCTGTTTCAATTCCGGAGAAGACTGTTTGCGAGCATAAGTTTCATGCGTTCCTTGATAAAAATTTTGAAGTTAGAGGATATCAAAGAATTGATTTTGAATTACCCTCTGATATTAAAGAAAATAGAATTAAAAAAGATATATTCCACGAAGACGATTTATTGAATATTGAAACGATAAAATGGAATTTACCACCAGATAATATGATCTATTTGCTTCACGGGATAATTTTCGAACGAAATTTTTTATTTATTCTGCCCAATTCAAAAACTGAGATGATAGCGTCAATTAAAAATTTTATAGATCTCATCTTCCAAAATACTTTTAAATATAATCTTTCAATATTGTCTGAAAAGGACTACAAAAAGATTAAGAAGGACTTTAAAAATCACGATCTTATCGGTTGGAACGAAATTATTCGGGATAAAGACAAAATCTATGAAAAAAAAAATTTGGAAGTGGAAGCAAAAATAGTAAAAAATTTTTACGACAATCTTTTAAAGCAAGACGCCGTAATCGAATTAGAATACGAGATAAGAAAAATCCATTCCATTTGTAAGAATCTTCTTGAATTGAATAAAGAGTTCGATCCTGACAAACCAATTAACGCCCTATCTCTAATCCAGTTATTAAACGAAAGATTCTCTATTAAGATTGAAATACAATATCTTGAATATATTTTAGAAGTATTAAAATACTATTTCAAAACCGTCATACCCGTCGAAAAAACCCCACGCATTCAAAAATTCTTATCATTATTCTAAATTTAATATTATGTCTTTCACAGATAAATAAGTATATAACATATTCTACTTTAGATTTGGTTTTAAAGACTTAGAATATTCAAATTTTTTGAGAATCGAGTAATTATTAAAAAAGCATTTTAATTTCCTTTTTATATTTTTAGATGCTAAATGATTAATATTAAGAAGTGCGATTAAAGCTTATATAGGATGTTATAATAAACACTCTTTTTTAAAACATTTAATAAAGAACCAAAATTTTAAATAAAAAAGACCACTTCTTTTGGCAGAATATTCATCTCACAATAAAAAAGATGATTTTTATGAGCGAAAAAATTTCTAAAAGATATATAATCGTGATTATGCTGATTTCCTTTGCGGGTCAAATTGCTTGGCAGGTCGAAAATCAATATTATAACGTCTTTTTGTATAACGTAATAGCTCCAGTCCCGATTTACATCTCTATAATGGTTGCTGCCAGTGCCATAGCTGCTACGATAACGACTATCGTTATGGGATCGTTTAGCGATGTAAAAGGAATAAGAAAACCACTAATGGTTTTTGGTTTTATCGCTTGGGCAATTACTACAGCAATGTTTCCTTTGGCGGCGTTTATCACTCCTATTTTGTTAGCTGTGACTTTTGCTATCCTGTTTGACTGTATTATGGCGTACTTTGGATCAACCGCTTACGATGCCACCTTTAACGCTTACATTACAGATATTACTACCACTAAAAATAGAGGAAAAGCTAATGGAATTGTGCAGATAATGACATTAATCGCAATCTTAATTGTTTATGGTGTTTCAGGTGTCATAATCTCCTTTTATGGGTATTTTGTATTCTTCTATTTTGTAGGAATCCTCGTAGGTATTTTTGGAGTCTTAGGTGCTTTATTATCTGTGGAGCCCGAGAATTTAAGCCCTCTGAATATCAAACTTGGGAAACACATTAAAAACACTTTTAAAAAGGAGAACCTAAAGAAAAATAAGGATTTTTTTTTAGTCCTTATGGGGGTGATGTTATGGGGAATTGGTTTCCAGGTATTTTTTCCATTTACGGTAATTTACTTGCAACATCATATCGGGTTAACCATTTTGATGGCATCAATGGTAGTGTTTATCGCATTGTTGGTATCAATTATCCTAGCTTTCCCGGTCGGCATCTTAATCGATAAATATGGGAGAAAATGGATTACCATTATTTCTGTGGGGCTTGAAAGTATCTCTTTAATTCTTTTTTCCCTTTTCTTAGATTTAGTATTTGTCTTAATATTTGGAGCGTGTTATATCTTTTTCTATACAGTGTTTACCATAGGTTCTGGTACTTGGATTAAAGACCTATATCCCGAAGAAAAACGGGGTCAATTTAGCGGATATTTTATTTTATTTTCCGTATTATTCACGATGGTTCCAGGACCTCTCATTGGAGGCTGGATTGCTTCAGAATTTGGCAAAACTATCGTAGTTGGGGGAATACAAGGAACTATACCACCGCCACTTATTTTTCAAGTAGGTGCGCTAATAATCCTATTAGCTATTATCCCATTATTAAAAGCGAAAAGCATCAAAGACAGAAAATAGAATAATTAAATCCTTTTTTTTCTATATTAATATTTTATATTCTACTAAATTCAAAATTTGAATAACAACAGAATTTGTTTTGGTACTGAATTTAATAAGATCATTATAGTAAACATACTCCAAAATATCAATATATTCCAAGGCGATTTCTGCTCATATCAATCTCTATAGTAGGATAGCTTATTGTTAAGTTAGATGTTATCAATAAGTTTGATTTACTATTTTTCTGAAAAACTAATAATAATACTTAAAAAAAATTAATGAGAGTTGCGCTATAAGATTTGATTCCTATTTTCCTTTTCGTTAAAAATCTCAGCGTATATTTTGGGTTTTAATTTCAAAATATAAAATTAGATCGTTTATGATCCTATTTATTGGAAATATTGGTCTGAGCTGTCTTGATCATTGCGACACAGTTATCGAATGCAATAGTGTTAACTATAGGAGGGCTTGAAGCAATTTAGTGTTATCAAGATGTTTTATTTGGAGGTATTTTTGGAACAAAATCATCCTTCCATTCTTTTATGCTTTGAAATTCCCACCACGAAGGCGGTATTTTCTTATAAACACCATATTTTCTTAGTCCTCTATTAAACGCAGCTACATTTTCTGAAGGAGCATTAATGTGATATGACTGCGGATAAAAATATGCACCATAACCCCCGTCGGTAGTTCCGAGATTTTTAACCATGTGCCACACTTCCCTTTCGCATTCTTGTGGCGTTCCTCTAGTGTAAATTGATTGAATGTTGACACATCCCCAGAACATAAGTTCACCTCGAAATTTTCGCAAATTATTATATCCAGTCATTCTTGGGGAATCCAGTTCTAATGCATCAAGCCCCCATTCTATTAAATAAGGGATTATTGGATCTATTTTTCCGCAACAGTGCTGAATCATATCACAACCCCGTTCATGAGCCGCTTTAAATAGAGTTTCGTACATTGGCTTATAAAACTTTTCAAATTGTTGCGGATTAAAGAAGGGACCTTGTTGCGTTCCTAAATCCTCAAGGATAAGGAACGCATGGGGTTTAGCGCCGTGCTTAATCCAAGCATCCATTTGCTCTATATTCCATTTAGTTAGGTGATCCAAAAGATGCTTTAGTTTATCAGGATTTCTTTTGTGGTCAACAAGAAAATTGGTGAATCCTCTTATATTTGCTGCTGTTTGCAAAGGACCTAAATACCCAAGCGTACATACACGATATTTATTTTTTGCTGAGCGATTAACACGATTTATGAAGAAAGGAGAGTATTGCGACTTATCAAATGGATCGGGTGTGTATTTTTCAAGATAGTTTTCTAGATCTTTCCAATTAGTAAGACTAGGTCTACTGGGATGCCCTATAGTAATACCTCCTTTACGTTCCCAAATGCAGCCCCAAATATCAATTTCTTCTCGTTCGAGATCTAACCATTTCATATCCTCATATTTCGAATTATTTTCAGCCCATTCAGGCTTTTTCCATTCCCAGAGCCGAGCTCTAATTATTGCTTCATCAGAAGGATGAGGAAATAGTCCATATTCGTCCCTTATATGACCGGGTTGCCAATTTTCCGAAGGAACCATAATCATAACAAAAACATCTCCCGATCCGGGTTTCCAAACGGGAACTTTATCTGGTTTGTTAAAATTAAGCGCTCTTTTCACTCTTTCTATTGAATTCATTTGTCATTTCTCTTATTGGTATAATTGATTTTTTTATGTTTTTTTATTATCTCTTTTATAAATTCTATTTCGTTTTGAGAATAAGGTGTACCGTCTGGATAAAACACATCATGATACCATAATTCCGGTTCAGCATTTCCTTTTTTCGAATCCCATGGATAAATTGTTTGGGTCTTACCAGCAACTAATCCCCAATGAAAAGCACCGATCTTGTGTTTTTTAAAAATCGGTAAATGAGATTCAAATAAATTTTTATGAGTCCGAGCCAAGTATTCTGTACATAGTATTGGTCTATTAAATTCGTTTAAAGTTTTTATAATTTTCAATGTTTCTTCAGCTTTCGAGTAATCGTGAAAACTGATTATATCAGATTGATTAAAGCATATCTCATTAATTTTGGGGTAAAAGGGATCGTAATATGCTCCTACAGTTATAGGTTGTGAGGGATTTATTTTTCTAGCCCAAGAGATACCAGCAATAACGAGAGGAAGAGATCTTTTTCTTATTCCCATGTTTCCCGGTTCGTTATAAATATCCCAACCTATAATCCTATTATCTTTTGCGAATGTGCTTATAATATCTTGAACATAATCTCGGAATATTGGAAAGTCTTCAATTTTCTTTATTCGCTTCTTTCCAGGACCAGCAACCCAGCCTGAATTATGTATGCCAGGGATGGGTGTAGGTTGAGCGCCCAACTTCGGAAACTGATTCCACATCTCGTCGAATAATACAAAAAGAATTTTCATATTATGTTTTTCACTTATTTCGAGAAATTTTTTAATTCTTTTCTTAAAACTGGAAGAATCATCTTCCCACAACAAATTGTGTAAGAATATTCTTAGAGCGTTAAGACCAATATCCTCTGCTAATTGCAGTTCCTTATCTATTTGTTGAAGATCAAAGGTTGATTCTTGGAACATTTCAAGCTGGTTGATGGCTGTACTTGGGATATAATTACAACCAACAAACCATGGTTGTTTTTTATACCACTTATTGGCTTTTTCTTCATCCCATCTTTTCGCAGATAATTGTTTTAAAAAAGAATCAGTTAAGAAATCATTTCTATTCATGTTTTATTTCACCATCTTATTATCACTAAGTTCTAAATATATTACTTGTTAACTTATTTTATTTAGAAAACAACATATAGGTTTAAAATTCAATAAAATATTTAAATGTTTGAAAAACAATATAATAAGTATAGGTTTAAAAATAATAAATTAAATAAAAAATAAAATGAGTCGAATTGAAGATTTCGAAGAGGAACTTCCACTAAGCATGAAACTGGCGAATGGAGGTATCGGCTTTGGAACCCCGTTCTTAAACTATATTGTTGCTGCTGCTATTACATTTTTCTATCATATAAAATTAGGACTAAATCCTTATTTAATTTCCTTAGGATGGGTGATATTTATTTTGTGGAATACAGTTAACGATCCATTGATGGGATTCATTTCGGACAAGACAAAGAGTAATAAATACGGAAGAAGAATACCATATCTTCGATTTGGAGCACCAATTTATATAATAGTTTTTATATTAATTTGGATTCCTTTAGTCCCTATTGGAAGCGAGATTTTGTTGTTCTTATATTTTGTCTTGATGCTTTTTAGTTTTGATACCGTATTTACTATGCTAACCGTGGTTGGTTATGGTCTACCGGGGGAGATGGCTGTTTCTTCGAAAGCGAGAGGAAAACTTATGCAATATGGAGGTATTTTTAATGCTTTTTCTCATTTTTTATCATTCGTGATCCCAATTTTTCTATTAACAGGAGATGCTCAAGATATCAATCCATACTTCGTTCCCTCAATGATAATTATCGGTATTTTATGCGGATTAATTATTTTTATAGGATCTTTTTACGTAAAAGAAAATAAATTCGCTCAGCTCGAAGAACCGATGAGTTTTGTAGAGGGATTAAAAGCTACATTTTCTAATAGACCTTATATACTTTCATCAATATCTGCTTTCATTTTTTGGTTTGGTCAAGTGATTCTCGCGACTTCGGTAATATATTACCTTACTTTTGTATTACAAGTGGAAGGTGTTATGGCATTAATTCCTGTAGCGATATTCTTTTTAATGGTTTTCCTGTTTATTCCCGTCTATTTCTTCTTAATGAAAAAATTGGGTATTAAACGCTCCTTTATCTTAACATTAGTCGTAAGTGGAATAAGCTTTTGTTCCTTCTTTTTTCTTGGATGGAATTACATCACCGCCATTATAGGATTGGGGATTCTTGGAGCCTGCATCTCGGGTTATTATTTGATGCCAAATGTAGTGTTTTTCGATGTCGTGGATTATGACGAAATCAAAACGGGTAAGCGAAGAGAAACAACGTATGCGGGTATAGGTGCGCTATTTACCAAACCAGCTCAAACCGTTGCGCCAGCAGTATTCCTCTTAATAATTATAGCATTCGGTTTCAATCAAGATTCCGCTACACAATCAGTCTCAGCACAAGTAGGGATTGTATTTGCATTTACTATAATTCCAGGTATTTTATTTTTTCTTGCTGGAATAGTAATGTCCTTTTATAAACTGGACGGACCTGATTGGATCAAACAAAAAGAAAAGCTTCGAAAAATACACGATGAAAAGGAAGCAAATTATCTCCAACACCTTAAAGAATTAAATGTAATATAAATTTACTTTTTTTTTTCAATTTTATCTTTTTTTTGAATCCTTCGAAGATGAGATATTTTAAGGTTTAATTTATTAGCTGTTCTTTAAACATTTAAATAAAATAGACTTTTTAATATATATAATAATAATTTTAGTTTCAAATTTTAAAAACATACTATAAAAAAGTTATTAAAAATGACAAACGATATTAATTTTCCAAATGATTTTGTATGGGGTGTTGCTACTTCGAGTTACCAAATAGAGGGCGCTTGGAAGGAGGATAACAAAGGAGAAAGTGTGTGGGACGCAGTTACTCATAAAACAAAATTAGTAGCGAATAATGATAATGGAGATATTGCGTGCGATCATTATCATCGCTATAAAGAGGATGTCCAATTAATGAAAAAAATCGGATTGAAAGCCTATAGATTTTCTATATCTTGGCCACGCATTTTTCCTTCGGGGAAGGGAAGCTTTAATGAAAAGGGAATAAAATTTTACGATAATCTCATTAACGAGTTAATTTTGAATAACATTGAACCATTTGTGACAATATATCATTGGGACCACCCTTCCGCACTTCAGAATTATGGCGGTTGGGAGAACAGACAAATTATTGATGATTATTTAGTATATGCAAAATGCCTTTTTGATCATTTTGGGGATCGAGTAAAATTTTGGATTACTTTTAACGAGCCTTTTATCTTTGCTCTTTATTTCTATATGCAAGGGCTATATGGAGGTGAGGATTTTGCAAAACGAGGTCTTATTGCAACCCATAATGTAAATGTCGCTCACGCAAAAGCCGTAGAAGCATATCGAGAGTCGAAATTTCCAAATGGAAAAATTGGAATTACACACGCTTTGAGCCCAGTTTATCCCATTTCTGATACCTCATTAAATAATATAGCAGTTCAAATTATCGATGGATTTGTAAATAAATGGTTTTGCGATCCTATTTTTAAGGGAACATATCCGAGATTAATTTTGAAAACGATTCAAAGCGAATTCGATTATCCGACAATTTCAAAAGAAGATCTATGTCTTTTAAAGCAGAATCCAATTGACTTTTTAGGAATTAATAATTATACTTGTTTTCGAGTAGGAGCTGAAAAGCCGGAGGAACTAATGGATTTTGAGAAATTAGTTAAAGTTGACAAAATGGAAGGGAGAGAATATAGTGATATGGACCAAGAGATTTGTCCAGAATGCTTTTACGATTTAATAAAACGGATAGATAATGATTACAATCGTCCCGCTATTTACATAACTGAAAACGGCATGACCTGTAAGGACGATAAAATAAAAGACGGAATAGTTCAAGACGACGATAGGATTTCTTATCTAAGGAGATATCTCAGAGCAGCTCATAATGCATTGAATGAGGGTGTGAATTTAAAAGGGTATTTTGTGTGGTCGTTAATGGATAATTTTGAATGGCTTCATGGATACTCAAAAAAATTTGGCTTGATTAAAATAGATTATAAAACGCAAGAAAGGATATGGAAAAAAAGTGCGACATGGTATAGTAATCTAATAAAGAATAATGGTTTTGAGATTTAATAATAATCAGATTGACTTTAATAAATAAAATTACTTAACAAAAATATTTTATATCATACATTAAAAAGGAGTCTTTAGTTCAATGAAAAGGTCGGAAATAAATCAGGTAATGAGAGAGGCAGTAAAGTTTTGTAGGAAACAGAAATTTTTTCTGCCTAAATTTGCATATTGGAAAATTGAAGAATGGCAAGATAAAGGACAGGAAATTAGAGAAATAGTGGAGAATCAATTAGGTTGGGATATTAGTGATTTTGGCAGCGGAAACTTCCATAATAAAGGGTTACTAATGTTTACGATACGAAATGGTAATTTTGAAGATACTTCTAAATATAGCAAAACCTACTGCGAAAAAATGTTAATTGTCGAAGAAGAACAGGTCACACCAATGCATCATCATTATTCAAAGAAAGAAGATATCATTAATAGAGGAGGGGGTACGTTACAAATTGAAATTTATAAAACAAATGGAGAAGACGAATTATTACAGGAGGCCGTTGACATATCACTTGATGGAGTCAGAAAAACATTCGAGGCGGGTAGTATTATAGAATTAGAGCCCGGTGATTCGATTTATCTACCTCCGAATATTTATCATAAATTTTGGGGTAAAAAAGGGAGTGGGAAAATTCTGGTAGGAGAAGTATCGACGGTCAACGACGATTATATTGATAATAAATTTTACGAGGAAGTAAAGAGATTCAGTAATATTGAAGAAGATGAGCAACCGCTATATTTATTATACGACGACTATGATAATTACTTAAAATTTTTAGACTAAATATTTTTCTTTGAACCATAATCTAATCCAAAATGTATTTAAACTCCTAAAACATAACTTTTGAATAGTCTTAGTTTTTAATCAAATTCTAATAAAAGGAAAAAATGATCAAATATGAGTGTCGTTGAAGATTTTGAAGAGGAAATTCCACTAAGCTCAAGACTCGGTTTTGGCTTATCACAATTATCAAGCGGAATACTAGGCTCAATCTCTCTGGTCGCCATCACTTATTATTACAACATCATTCTTGGTTTATCAGCAGTCTGGGTTTCATTAGGATGGGTAATTTTTTTGGTATGGAACACCTTAAACGATCCGATAATTGGATATCTCGAAGACAGAATTCATAGTGAAAAATATGGAAGAAGAATACCCGTGATCCGTTTTGGAGCCCCCTTTTTTGCTCTTGCATTTATCTTATGTTGGATACCCTTGGTAGATATAAACAATCAGTTTTCTTTGTTTTTGTATTTCGTTGGGGTTCTCTTTGCCATAGATACGATGATCACGATTGTAATTATGATTGTGTGGATTTTACCTGCTGAAATGGCAATCACCGCAGAGGGGCGCGGCAAGTTAATGACTTATGGAGGAGTAGCACAGACCATAGCAAGCCTTATGTCTTTAGCTTTACCAATTTTACTTTTTACGGGAGATCAAGAAAGAGGGATAAATCTTACGATAATCACTTTTATGACAATAATTGGAGTGGTTTGTGGAATTTTGTTGTTTATCAGCTCTTTTTATATTACAGAAAATAAGTTTGCTGTAATGGACGAGCCAATGGGATTCGTAGAAGGCGTTAAGACCACATTCAAAAACAAGGCATTTGTTCTTTACTTGATTCCTTATTTTTGCTTCTTTTTTGCTCAACAAATACTTAGTACTGCTGTTTTTTACTACATTGATTTTGTGCTTCAAGTTGGTGAATTCTTAGCACTTCTTCCCATTTTAATGTTTTTCGTAATGAACATCATCTTTCTTCCAGTATGGAACAAAATTGTTGTGAAAATTGGACTGAAAAAAGCGTTTATGAGCTCGTTGATTCTCATGGGTATTGGATTTACCTCCTTTTTTGTATTTGGATGGGTCTACATCACAGCTTTTTTTGCTTTAATGGTAGTAGGAGCAGCGTTTTCAGGTTATTATTTAATGGGTCAAATGGTATTTGCTGATGTAGTAGATTACGATGAAATTTTAACAGGTAAAAGAAGAGAAACAACCTATGCGGGAATTGAAGCGCTAATTCAGAAGCCAGCAATATCAATAGCTCCAGCTGTTTTCATCTGGGTTATTTTAGCATTTGGATTCAACGAGGCTGCGACAGTTCAATCTCCAAATGCGCAGATTGGAATCATGCTCGCATTTACAATTATTCCTGGATTAATTCTATTTATCGGAGGAATAAGCGTGAAATTTTATCCTCTTGGTGGTCCTAAGTGGATAAAACAAAAAGAAGAGTTGCATAAGAAACACGAGGAAAAGGAAGCAAAATACTTGCAGATGCTTAAGGCAAAAGATAAATTGTAATTAAAATAGATATTTTTCTAATTTTTTTCTAATTTTTTTTGTAAATCTTCTTAATAAAGGAAAACTCAATCTGAAAGTGATTTATTAATGCCGTCCAAAAAGAAGAAAAAGATAAAATTTCCCGAATGGCCAGTATTTGATGAAGCAGAAATAATATCCATGAATAAATCGATTAATTCTAAGAAATGGTGGTGCGGTTCACCTGGCACACCCGAAGGAGAGAATGTTTGGGAATTCCAGAAAGAATTCGCAGAATTTCAAGAAAGTAAACATTGTGTCGCAGTGTTTAATGGTACAGTAGCGCTTGAAACCGCGCTTTTAGCATTAGGTATTGGGCTGGGCGACGAAGTGATTGTATCTGATTTTACTTTTGTGGCTTCTGCTTCTGCTGTCGTCGCTACTAATGCAGTTCCTATCTTTTGCGACATCAATCCAACCACCTTGGTTATGGAAGTTAGTAAGGTCGAGGATCTAATAACAGAGCGAACAAAAGCTATTATTCCCGTTCATTTAGGGGGTAACCCGGTAAAGATGGACAAGTTGATGAAATTAGCAGAAAAATATAATTTAAAAGTATTGGAGGATTGTGCTCACGCTCACGGCACAAGATATAAGGGAAAAATGGCCGGTAATTGGGGACATGCTGGAACTTTTAGTTTTCAAGCCTCGAAGGTGCTAACTTCGGGAGAGGGTGGAGCGATAATAACAAACAACGACGAACTGGTAGATTCTATATATTCTATATCAGATTGTGGCAGGAGAAAGGGTCAGATATCTTATCAGCATTTTATATACGGTTCGAATTTCCGGATGAGTGAATTTCAAGTAGCATTATTACTGGAACAGATGAAAAAATTCCCTTCTCAGCATCATCTCCGAAATAAAAACGCAAGATATCTTAGAGAAAAGTTAAATACCATAGAAGGACTAAGAGTTATGGAACCGACTCTTGGAACGGAATCGTTAGGATGGTACATATTTCCAGTAATATACGAACCAGAGGAATTTAGAGACTTAACGCCTCCCAGATTCTACACCAAATTAATTAGGAAAAAAATCCCTTTTCAACCGTGCTATATACCTTTACATAGCTTGGAATGCTTTAAAAACATCGATCTGAGGAAAGGAATCGATTATAGCAACGCCAATTGGGGAGGACAGAAAAGTAACGACAAGAATTTTCCAGTCGTTTCTGATATTTACAAGAGGACGATACAATTTCCACATTACATATTATTATCGTCAAAGAATAAGTTAGATTACATTGTAGAATCGATTAGATCAATAAAAAATAAGAATTAAAAACAGCGCTTATAATAGAGAAGAGCCTTTTCGTGGATAAAAATAAAGTAAGAAAGAATTATTAATTTAATTTAGGCAATACCCGTAGGTGGTTTTTTCTTGTTGGTAAGGACTTAAATGTTCTTTCCATTCGCTTTTGTTTTCTTTGACCCAATACTTATATTTTTCTAAATTTGTTGGGGTGATTAGTTCGGGAAACAGAGCTTTAACGCGTAAAATCATATTCTGAATTGAAGCTTCAGGAAACTCTTGCTTCCCTAGAAGTGCTTGAACGAATTTGTCGTAAGTATCTGAATTCATACACGGGATAAAGAGTCTTGATATTCTTTTAATTAGCGAGTCAAAATTCTTTCTTCTTATCACTTCTTGAAAAGCATCTGTCTTTTTTAATAAGATACTCAATGATGTTAGAGTTTGATTTATCTTCGAAAGTTTACGAAAGTCAATAAACATTTTCGTCTTACAAAACTCGGTACAGCGAGCACACAAATAACATTCTCCTTTTTTACTTAATTGTGAAGCACATCCAGTAGGACAAACTTTTTCGCATAACTCACAGCTTAAGCACGCATCGTTATGCTTAATTTTAAACAAACTAATTCTTGCCACTAAGCTTGTTAACGCACCGAATGGACAGATGTATCTGCAAAAAGGTCTGTATTCAAATATACTCGCGATTCCAATAGCGCACAATATGAAAAATGGTACAAGTAAAATCAAGTTGAATGGAAACCAGATCATCTGAAACCCGTTCATCGGATTTACATAAAATAAAATCTCAAATCCAAATACGAAAATTATTATGCAAAACAAGACAAAAACACCCATGCGTATATACTCAGATTTCGATTTCTTAGGGTTTTCGTTTAAGAGGTCAATTTTGAATTCCTTCATCGAAATTAACTCTTGCATAGCACCAAGAGGGCATATATACCCGCAAAATAAGCGTCCAAACAGAACGCTAAGCCCTAAGAAAAGAAAGGTCAGCCCTTCTAACGCAATTACGTTCGGAAATCCCGCAAAAAGCAGACCATCGACGATAAAAGAAATAGATAGAATAACCATTTTTTTTGAGCGAGTCATCTTGTTTTGTTTAGTTAGTAAAAACGCGACCAATCCTGTAAGAAAGGCGAGAAGTAAGGCACCCCCGGCTAAAACAAGATTATTAAAGTGGGGAAAATATCTCGAGTAATCTAATTGATCAATCATATTACTGCCACTGTTTCCTCCCATTTTATATAATACCATATTCAACTTTCAGCTCTAATAATCTATCTTTTGAAAATAATAAACTGAATCCACGCTTTTTAGGAATTTGAATAATTTATCTTCGGTTATCTTCGGAATTATCTCTTCGCCGTTTGAATGATGGTCATCGACAAATAAATACGATTTTGGCTTTAGAATTCTATGGAATTCTTCTAAGTTCTGTTCATAATTATTGAGGCTATGTAAAACATCTATTAGGAGAATTTTATCAACACTTTTATCTTCCAAATTAAGCTTACATTCAGTCTGAATTGTTTCAATGTTTTCTAATCCCTTCCTCTTAGCTCTCCTTTGTATCTTTTTCATTGCCAAAGGATGTCTATCGGCAGCGTATACCTTTCCTTCATGGCCGACGACTTCAGCTGCGGGAAAAGTAAAACTTCCTGGACCACAGCCATAATCCACGATTACATCTCCCGATTTGAGGTTAGTTTTTTCTATTTTATTCATTGGGTTTTTGAAGAAATCTCTCGTTCTTAAACAGAAAGACATTAATTTGAAATCAATATTGGATTGCTGCTTTCCTTTATTTTTCTCGATATGTTTTTTCATCATTTTTATTTCATCACCATTTTGTGTTATTATGTAAAAACACAGGATCATATTTAAGTCTCTGTTTTTGTGATCACACACAATTACAAAGTATTAAATAGACTCAAAACATATTTTATTATAATGACAATGGAGAAAAAAGAGAAAAGATATATTGAAGCACTTCAAGAATTAGAATTAGACGAAGATGAGGCTTTAATTTATTATGTATTACTCAAAAAAGGGAAATCTGGAACTATCGCTCGTAAATTAAACGAAGAATTGCTCTCTATTTCTCGAGAAAGAATTTACTCCATCTTGAGAAAGCTTATAGAGAGAGGATTTGTAATCGAAGGACCGCCGTCAGAGGATACCCGAAAACCTAAAACATTTATCGCTTCAGATCCTTCTAAAATGCTCAATAGAAAAATGACGAAAGTTGAAGAAAAATTAAACAGACTTGAGGCTGTTCAGAACGAGGTGTTAAACGATTTGTTGAGATTCTACAACAGCGGCTACATAGTGGTTTACGATGAATTGCACGATTTAATTAAACCCGTATTGAAAGCGCTATTAGATAAAAATTGGGAAGTAACAAACCAAATAATAAAGGAGGGTGTTAATTTATTCGGTGGTGACTTGTATTTAGAGTACCAATTAAAACCCCCGATTTTGGTCTATGAAAAAATTGATACAATTGGGCTAATATTAGAACAATACGATACAGAGATTGGAGAAGACGAGTTATTACTCAAATTCTTCAAAAAGCAGCTTAAAAAGGCAATTAGAGAAATCCACGCTGAAGATTTTAAAAATATAGAAATTAAAGAAGGAAGTATAGAATTAATGGATAAAAACATTCAATCTCTACTTATTCAAGCCAAAGAGAAGCAATCGGGGGTGTTCCACGAATTTGGCGAGACAGCTATACTGCCTTTAAACAACAAAATAATATTTATATGGGAAGAAATTCAACATGAAGGTAAGATCAATAGAGAAAAACAAAAAAAAGCGCTAGAAATCATAGTCACGCAAATCTTTACTGCATTTGATAGAGAGTAATATTAAGCTATCATGCGATCCGATGTGCGATTCGAATTATTTTCCATTTTTCTGATTCTTTATTATAAATTTAAACATTCGAAATATATATAAAATTACGAATGTTTATATAATGTATGGCACAACAAAAAATCGTCCTTATCGGAGCTGGTTCTCTAACCTTTGGGATGGGGACAGTTGGTAGTATTCTTGAATCTGAGATTTTAGAAGGGAGTACTATCTGTCTACATGATATAAATAAAGAAAACCTTGAGTTGGTACACCAAGCGTGCGAATCTGCGATTGCTAAAAAAAGATTAGATTTTTCCTTGGAGTCTACAACTGAGCGTTCCGATGCGTTAAAAGGAGCAACTTTCATTATTAATTCGATAGAAGTCGCACCAAGGTTTTATCTATTAGATTTAGATTACAAAATACCACTCCAACATGGTTGTAAACAAGTCACCGGGGAGAACGGGGGACCAGGTGCGTTATTTCATTCGCTTAGAGTGATACCTCATATCCTTGATATTTGTGAGGATGTTAAAAAAATCTGTCCGAAAGCATTTTTCATCAATTATTCGAATCCAGTAACCCGAATAGGTTTAGCAATAAAACGAAAGTTTCCAGATCTTAAAACTGTTGGGTTATGTCACGAATTTTACCACTTTATGCCAATACTAGCAAGAATATTAGGAGTTAAAGAGACCGAACTGGAAGTGAAAGGTTATGGTTTAAATCATTTCGGAGTTATAACAAAATGCTTATATAAGGATCTGGGTAAGGACGCGTATCCCGATATTAGGAAGAAAGGCCCCGAATATCTCTATAACTTAAAAGCGTACGACGGATTCAAATTTATCGCGTTTTTCTTAGAAAAATACGGGTATTTACCCTACACTACGGACAGTCATTACGGTGAATACATCCCTTGGGCGTGGGAAAAGACGGATATTCCTGCAATTCGCCGATTTTGGAAGGGATACGAAGACTTAATGAATCTTAATTATCAAAAGCTCAAAAAGATTATAATAAAAGGAAGAGGTGCAAAATTAGTCAAAGCTGAGGAGGAACCAGGTATCCCGATAATTGAAGGAATTATGACAGATTCCAATTACATGGAACCTTCGGTCAATATCCCTAACGAGGGTATAATAGCGAATTTACCACAAGATTTAATAATTGAATGTCCAGCGATCGTAAGTAAAGAAGGGGTCAGAGGGATAAAAATGGGTGATTATCCGTTGGAGTTAGTAGGCTACTTAAAAACACAAGCTTCGGTGATAGATTTAGTCTTGGAAGCGATCTTTCAAAAATCTAAGGATTGGGCACTTAAAGCAATCCTTGCTGATCCACTTATTTCGACCTACGGTCAAGCAGAAAAGATATTTAACGATTTATATACAATGGAGAAAGACTATATTCCGTTAGAATTAAAATAATAAAATAATTTGAATAATATTAATGGAGTTATTAGAAATGAATTCGAGAGAGCGAATACTTGCAAGTTTTGCACATAAAGAACCTGATCGAGTGCCTATTGATATTGGGGCAACAGTAACTACGGGCATCTCTGGCATCGCATATTATAATTTAAAAAAATATTTGGGAATTGAAGAAGGACACGTTCGGATAATTGATCTATTCCAACAATTAGCACGAGTTGAAGACTGGTTCATCGATCGATTTGGAATTGATGCTCTTGATGTAGGACGGACTTTTCTCACGGATGATAAAGACTGGTATGATGTTTCGTTAAATGGAATCGAAGCGCAATTTCCTAAACCTATCCCTGTCCGGGAAAATCCTGACGGATCTTTCGAAGTTGTTCACGAGGATGGCACAGTGTTAGGAAGGATGTCAAAAGACGCTTTGGTTATGGATCAAACTCATTATCCGTACTTGGAAGGATATCCAGAAGATATTTCGTTTCAATCGTTTATGAGATCCTTAGATAAACTTTTTGGAGCGAAAGTAGCAGTTCCTCCTTTTACTAATTTAGGAGAAAGGCGATTTTGGAGGAATTTAAGAGAAAGAGCAATCGATTTGCGCGAACAAACTCAGAAAATCACTGCGATCAATTTAAGTATCACTATATTTCAAGGTACACATAGTTATAGGCGAATGGATAAATTGCTCACTGATACAATCAGACAACCTCAGAATGTTGAGAAATTAGTAAGAGCTTTTACCGACTTTTATCTGAATAATTTGAAGGTGATTTGCAAATATCTGGGTGATGTCGTTGACATTATTAACTTCGGAGACGATTTGGGCGAAAATAACGGGCCAATGCTTAGTCCTCGTACTTATCGCAACCTAATTAAACCTGCCCACGCCGAATTATGCGATTATATCAAAAAGCATAGTTCAATGAAGATTTTTTTTCATTCATGTGGATCAATTCTTCCTCTCATCCCTGATCTCATTGAAATAGGCGTAGACATTTTAAATCCCGTTCAGATTAACGCAAGAGATATGGACCCAAAAACCTTGAAAGAGGAATTTGGCGACGAACTTACATTCTGGGGTGGAGGTGTGGATACCCGAAATATTTTACCTCGAGGTTCACCAGAAAAAGTCAAAAAGCATGTAAAAAATCTTCTCGAAATTTTTGCACCCGGAGGAGGATACGTATGGAATCCTATACATAACATCTTAGCAGATGTTCCTCCTCAAAATATTGTTGCTATGCTGGATGCTGTTAGGCAATATGAATATGATTGATAAAAAAAAACCTTATTTTATTTTCTAATTTCTTCCATATATATTAATTCATTAATTATCGGTATAAAGAGAATATCTATTCAAAATCAAGAATAAAAAAAATAGAAATATAAATTTTTATCCACAAATCATTTAATTTTTAATAACTCTTACTTCTCTGTTAATAATTCCAACATTACCAAAATTATCAGTAACCGTGAATTTTACATCGTATTTACCCGGTATATCGTATTCGTGTTTAGTAAGAATGGTATTGCTGGTATTTCCGTCGCCAAAATCCCATTCGAAATCGATGGCAATACTTTCTGGACAGGTAAACACAGTGGGATGAAATATAGCCGAGTACCCTATGGGTATCGGATGAGGTAAAATGTCGAAGAATCCCGAAGGTGGCTCTACACCTTCCTTCTTTTCTATGAACTGCTTGAGATTTTCTAATTTCCCATCAGCTTCTATTATCTTATCCTTAGGAACCTCCATAATCTTTTCTATAATTTCTATATGGGCTTTTGTTGCTCTTTCGAGACGATCTGGAGGAACTTTATCAATCGTATCGCCCTTAGTATGATAAAATATCGATTTTCCGATTACCATAATGCAGGGGACATTGGAAAAAACAAATGGTCCTAAGTCGCTGACTGGTAATGTTTTCGCAGAGACATACGCTGCAGGTAATAAATCGTATTTTAAAGTTGCGTCCATCACTATAGGCGTTAGTATGGCATTATCCGTTATAAAAAGGCCGCGCTTCTCGTCTCTTCCCGTCGCAATAACTCCGCCATCGGCTTGATTATAGTAACCGTTAGAAGCTAATCCATCCAACATAATAAATGTGCAAATATTATTTAGCATATCTTGATGGGTCTTAGTAAACACGTTCACTCCGATTAAGCCAGCTTCGTGTCCTGTCCACCCTACAAACTTAAGCGTTTTTTCTCTTTTTTTTTCAGGTATGCCAGCAAAATATCTGGCAATTTCTATAAGTCCCGCGTTAGCTGCGGCATTATCCATCGCACCAGTAAAAGTTGAATCAGTATGAGTGCCTACTAATAAAATATCGTCTGATTGCCCTGGAAGAGTTCCTACTATAAATTTGCTCGGAGCTTTTTCTGTTTTTACCCATTGAACCAATCTAACTTTTGGGGTAAAATCATGGCTTAAGCTTAATTTTTTTAAATAATTTCCGTCAATGTTATTAATAGAGAGCGCGGGTAATCTCCGTTTCCAGCCAAACATAGACATGAAAAAAATATAAGTTATATAATCCAGAGGAGAGTTGTTAATGAAGATAGCTCCTAACGCACCGTTTTCTTTTGCGAGATTTAAGGAATCAAATCCACGATCAGTGTAAGAGGGATGGAAATTAAGAATCATTTTTCCTTCTACTAATACTATTTTCTTTTCCACAGAAATTCTCTCAAAATCAACCGAGGTTCCGTTTCCTGCATATATTATTTCCGCTGTAATTCCTTCTTTTTCAGTCGATCCGCTTAACCATACCGGAAACGAGTCGATAACTAAATCTTCTGTAAGAGCGGGGACGCTTTCGCGTAGAATTTTAAGGTTATATTCTTCAGCCCACCATCTCCGGAATGTGTATTCTTCCATCTGAACATCCGATACGCCCACTTTCTTCAATTCGTTGAAGATATAATCTTCTGCTTGAAGAGCAGGTTTAGTACCCGCCCAACGATAACCAAAATTACATAATGTTTTCATATGATCAAAAATTTTCTGACCTTCTATATCATCTAAATTCATAAAGAATTCGCCAATTATCTTGAATTATTATATAATTATACCATTCAAATATAAAAACATTAACAAGAAATAATTTTGAAAATTACTAGTAATATATGAAAGATTTAACTGATTTAAATATTCCTTTAATTTAAATCTATTTTATAGAAGAAGTGAATAAATTAATGAAGATAGGGGCGTTTACTTTACATCAAAAAAATAAAATTAAAATAGGGGCGGTTTTAATAAAAATCTAAGAGGGTAATAAGAAAGTTTTTATGAATAAATTACATAGAGGTAGATGAGAAAAAATAAAGGAGATGATGATGATATGAAATATTTAGAAGGAAAGTCTGCTCTTATTACTGGGGGAGGAAGGGGTATTGGGAAAGCTGTTGCTCTTGAATTCGCAAAAAATGGCGCTAACATCGCAATTGCGGCTAGAACGAGATCCGAATTAGAAAATACAACTGAGGAAATTGAAAATTTTGGTGTAGAAGGAAAGTCAATAGTTGTTGACTTAACGAACTTAGACGAGATAAAAAAATGCGTTCGCAAATATTTTCAATATTTTAAGAAATGTGACGTCTTAGTAAATAACGCAGGGAAGACCCAGTATGCTTCAATTGTAGATTATCCTATTGAAGAGGCAAAAAAATTATTTGATTTAAACATATTAGGGAGCTACGCAATTACCAAATATATATTACCAAACATGGTGAGCAATCAAGCAGGTAGTGTAATTTTTACATCGTCTGTTCAAGGAAATATTTATTTCGGAAGCAAAAAAGTTGCGTATGCTGCATCAAAAGCGGCCTTATCTGCGATGAGTAAATGTCTACAAATAGAATTATCTCGTCATAATATTAGAGTTAATGCTATATTACCTGGACCAATTAATACCAAGATGATGGATTACCTGATTGAGCAAGGTCAGCATTCTGGAAGCCCGGATCAACCAGATGAAATAGCACCGATATACCTTTTTTTGGCAAGTTCGCTGTCAGAACGAAAATATAAAGGAGAGTTAATTAATCAACAACGGCTTTTCCAAATTTTAACCGATATAAATGCTGCCCTTGATCCTATGCATGCTTCAATGAAAGAAATTCTTAATAAGATGAAAGAACAATTTGGTAAAGATTCCTATCGATTTCTTAGAAAAAACAAAGATTTAATTGAATTTATGCTGAATTATAAACAATAAAACATAAACAATTAATACATATAATAGAGGTTTATTTTGAAAGAAACAAAGACCGTTTGTGTAGTCGGATCGGGTTTTATGGGAACTCAGATAACCTCACAAACCCTTCTACACGATTTTAACGTAAATCTATTTGATATAGATTCTGATTCGCTCCAAAATGCTAAAAAGTTTGTTAAGGGTTTTTTGAGAAGGAAAAAAGCAATTGAAAAGCTTAACAATCTAAAACTTATCGATGAGCTTCCCAATGCTGTAGAAAATGCTGATTTAGTAATTGAAGCAATTCCAGAAAAGTTAGATTTGAAAAAAGAAGTATTTTCTCAAATAGATAAATATGCTCCCGAACACACGATCATCGCAACTAATAGTTCGTCGTTTCCTGTTTCTAGAATTGAAGACTCCGTAGAAAGAAAGGATAAAGTCCTAAATATACACTTTTATCCCCCTATTAAAGTAAGACCGATGGCAGACATTATGCGAGGGACGCAAACGAGTGAGAAAACTTTTGAGATCGGAAAAAAATGGATTGAGGAAATAGATTGTGCTCCGCTAGTTGTTAAGAAAGAGAGTTACGGTTTCCTTTTCAACAGGCTTTGGCGAGCTTGTAAAAAAGAAGCGCTTGAAATATGGGCTGGTGGCTACGCGGACATAGAAGGTATCGATAAGGCGTGGAGAATTTTTACTGGTATGCCCACGGGTCCTTTTGTAATGATGGATGGTATTGGACTGGATACTGTTTATAATGTCGAGGTTTCCTACTATAAGGAAACGGGTGAATTGAGAGACAAACCTCCAGAAGCGCTAAAACAAAAAGTTGAGAAGGGAGAATTGGGAATTAAAACTGGTCGAGGTTTTTATGATTGGAAGAAGAAACACAAAAAGCACGGTTGAAAGAAGCGGGAATTAATCTTGTTTTTTTTATTTCTATGTTTAAAATATTTCATACGAGAGAGTTAAAAACTCATCTATCGTAAAAATTTTGAAAGATCATTCTTTTAGAAATTTTCTATATAAATAAAAATCAATATGTAGAGATGGAATTTGATTAACTATTGAAATATTTTAGCTTAAACATTAAAGTTTTCAATTAGCTAAAAATATAGTTCCTTTCAAGTGAGGATGTAATGTTAGCTATTTTTCTCCGTATTATAAACACTTTTATTTATTTCACGCAGACGAGACTTATCGATCTTAAGAATTTCGCGATCATACGTAAGTAAACCATTCACTTCTCCCTCTACATCAGTAATTTGAGTATAAATGGCTGCAGCCAATCCTTTTTTAATTAAAGCTTTAAGCTTGGTTATTAAACGTTCATATTTTTTCTTAAATATCTGCTGATCTGAGGCTTTTCTATACACAAATCTGTTTTCAATATCCCACATGTGATCTTCAACTTCTAGGCCAAGTCCTCCAAATTCTCCCACTACGACAGCACGAGAATCTGCTTTTTCCTTATTTGGCATAATAGGATTTGGATAATTATGTAGATCGTAAATATCTCCAACTCCGAAGTCAAACCATCCGCTAGCGGCATCGACTAATCTAAAAGGGTCCAATTTTTTGACCAAATTAATAATACTTTCCGTATCGAATTGACCCCATCCTTCGTTAAATGGAACCCATGTGATAATGCAAGTTGAGTTAAATAATGAAGTGATCATTGATTCAAGTTCATTCTTATAGGATTTTTTGCTCTCTTCTTTTCTTAAATCTTTAAAATTATTGATATTAGGGTGTAAATCATCAAAATTACTAACACCTCCACTTGGCATATCCTGCCATACTAAAATTCCAATCTTGTCGCAGTGATAATACCAACGTGCAGGTTCCACTTTCACATGTTTCCGTATCATGTTAAATCCAAGAGACTTTGTGATCTCGATGTCATAGCGCAAAGCTTCGTCGTTGGGCGCTGTGTAGAGTCCATCGGGCCAATATCCTTGATCTAAAGTGCCAAATTGGAAAATTTTCTCATTATTAAGCTCAATACTTTTAACTCCCTCTCCGTCGTCTCCAAGACCAATTTTTCTCATTCCAAAATAACTCTCTACTTTATCGACAACTTTGTCATTGATTTCAATGGTTAAAATCAAATCATACAGAAAGGGATTATGAGGACTCCACAACTTTGGAGAGGGTATTTTTACTTCTAATTGATTTAAAGCATCGCATAAGGCAGCATTAACTTTGGTACCAATGTCTCTAATTTCTGCTCGGATCACATATTCTTTAGGTGGATTCCAAAGCTTAACTGAGACACTAATTAATTCATTATCGATATCAGGTGTTAATTTAAAATTCTTAATAAATGTTTTTGGCACTGGTTCTACCCATACAGTTTGCCAGATTCCAGAAATAGCGGTATACCAAATTGTCCTCGGTCTTAATGATTGTTTCCCCCGCTCATGTTCTCCAGTATCAGTGGGATCCCAAACCGCAACCACGAGTTCATTCTCCCCACCAAAGTTGAGAAATTTAGAGATTTCAAATTCAAAGGGAGTATACCCACCTTGGTGCGTTCCTACTTCGTATTTGTTTATCCAGACTATCGTTTCCCAATCTACTGCTCCAAAATGGAGTAAAACATTTTTATTTTTCCACTTTTTTGGGATATTAAAGCTTCTCCTATACCATAATCTCTTACTGGGTCTTAATTTTTTATTGACTCCGGATAATGCTGATTCAATAGGAAAAGGTACCAAAATTTTTCCGTCATAGTCACTCACTTCACTTTCTTCCGTAGATTTTATAGCATAATCCCATATCCCATTCAAATTAAACCATTCATTACGCTTAAATTGAGGTCTTGGGTATTCGGGAAATGGATGATCGGGATCTACTTTACTACTCCATCGTGTCATTATTTGACGATCAGTTGGCGACCATTGATAATCTTCAGGCATATTCTTCCCCAAGCATACTTCATTAAAATAATAATTAATTCATAAAAAGGTATTATCTGAGAATAATCGAATTATTTTAATATTTTCTATAAATTTATAAGAAAATTAATTCTAAAAAAAGTGTAATGGTGGTTAGTTATCATTTTCTATAGGATATCGCCCATATTTTTCGATAGCATTTGGAATTGCTAGTATATTTGGGATAGAAACACCCCACGGTAAACTACAAACTGGGCAACAGATATATCTCCCACCAGGAGCCAGATTAACGATATTTTCTCTAACTTTTTCTTCAACGACTGAAGGGCTTCCTGTAAATAATTCACGACTGACATCAATGTTTGCTCCTATAATGACAACTTTTGGATACTGCTTTTTGAAATCAATCCAAAATTCAATATCTAAAGGGTGTGAACCATTTATTGCGATAAAGTCCAACTCTTCAAATACTTCATTAATATATGGCGAAGTCCCGCAATTATGGAGCATAAATGGTACATTAATTTTCTTCATCATTCTTTTAATAAATTGACCTTCGTACTTCATCGCATCTTTAAAGCTCATCATATGCTTATTGAACGAGTATCCTGCGATAAAAACATTTGGAGGCTTTCCAACGATCTCAAGCCAATTTTCATAAATATCCATTTGAGATTCATAAATTTTTTCGCATAATTTTAATAATAATTCGGGATTTCTCCGCATGTCTTTGTAAGCTTCAATACCTCGCAGCTCCTGAACAACAGACCATATACTCAAGCTTATAACTTGAGGAAACTTAATTTTTTCGTGAATTGCTTTCGCTGCTAGTAATGAATTTCTCCACAAATCGTTCTTTCCATGATCGGGAATTTCTAATTTATCAATATCTTCTTCATTTTGGCAAATTGCTCCTTGTTTTACCATGAGGGGTTTATAATCAAACCATTTTATGGCGTCAAGTTTATCATTTGCTTCAGCAAACGCTAACGCTTCACTAGGACCTGCATATGCTGATGGAACATTTACCGAATCAGTATTTAAAAGCTCGTACGTGGCAATTATCGCATTAGCATAAGTTTTCGGGGAACTATATAATTCTCTTACCGTTTTTCCAGTAATACGACAAATCATTTGTTCTCCGGCAAATGCGAGAAATGGTACTTTATCAACTCTTTTCGAACCCGATATTGTTCTGAATATTCTGTTTACCGAACTGACC
>WJKD01000246.1 GCA_014729315.1 Promethearchaeota archaeon
CTTCTATACCCACTGTTATAAAACAGAAAGCCAATTATTATCACAAAATAATATTTTGCAAATCCCTTTCATTGCGAATTCCTGATAATACAAATAAGCTGTCGGGCAAATATTAATAAATATTGATTTATATTATTAATAAATTTTTATTTGATAAATAATATATTGTTAATAAGTGCCAAATGCCTTAATCGATAATACATATATAGGTAAAGTTTTTTCTTGCTATAATTACCGTAAAAATCGGTTAAATCGGAAAAAATTTCTTGATTTTTACAATATTATTCGCTATATTGGTTTTGTTACAATTTGTTATTAAGCGATTGTGTCTGCCTTTAAGAGAATCTTCCGGATAAGACAGAGGTCGTGTTAATGAATTGAAATGGATGAGAAAAATTCCACGATTTCTTACTCTTGCCTACCAACTTATGCTTCAGGGCTGCAACCTAGCCAAAGCGACACATTAAAAATTGAGGGAAGGAGTCTATTATGACGAAGGGATCATTGTATGTAATAATCGGACTTTCCTTTTTAATGTTTTTAGCAGGAATATCTTTCAGTTTAAATGCACAAAGTGCACCTCCAACAGAATTGCCAACTTCAGCAGGCGATCAGGAATTCCGAAAAATCGACCATATCTGGACAATCGACAACCGCCCTGATAGTGTTGAAATACATTGGATTCTCCCCAATTTGGATGGGGAAGTCGATTGTCGTGTTCAACGATGGGAGATCAATGAGAGTAATTTCACAAATGTCAGAATTCTGAACAGAGAAATATCCCCTGTAAATGATGAATTCACATTCCTAGATACAACTGCAAAAGATACCACGATCGAATATGGTTATAAAATATGGATAATGCAAGATAGTTTTGTATATGTTTCGGATGAAGCTTTTACTGTACCAAAACCGTCGATCAAGGAATGGGGAGATTATCACAGGCAATCCGATAGTGCTATATTCACAAATTGCCTTAATGATACAATAATTATTGAGCAAATTGATTTTACTGAACCGGTTCCTTGGCATATTGATTCGGTAAGTGTCCAAGCTATTATTAATTCTAATAAATTTGAAAGTTCGTGGCAAGAGGCGGATAATAGTACTTGTATATTCAATATGGAGTTAAATTCTGATGGAGCAGCACACGTTGATAGCATGATTTGTGAGTATGCTGTAATTGCCAAAGATCAAACTGGAAATACCAGCAGAATTTCTAATAGTCGAAAAGCCATAATCGATATATCCCCTCCTGCAATTGGAAAATTTTCTGTCGCGCCTAATGTAAATAGCAGTGATAGTACCTCAGACGGATCAATTATGATCACGATAAAAGATTTGCAAGATAAAATCAGCGGTCTAAAATATTTCCAATTATATCGCAAAACAACCGAGCAGACAAATTACGAACTTATCGGTCACTATACAACAACCAGCGATTTAATAAGTATCGTCGATTCATCATCAAATTTTGAGAAGCGAACATTACTCGATTATCGGCTAAGGGCAAGAGATAACGTAAATAATGAGGATATAATTGCAGACAGCAGTGTGCGATGTTTATTGCCTCCGGAAATAACATTAGCAGAACACGAGACAACAGCAGATTCTGTGGAAATTGCGAGTTGGAATAATTATGATATTACAGATGTAAGACACTTTGAGGTAATGATTAATGATAAGATTTTAGATACGTTGATTAATACAGATTGTAATAAAATACAACTACCAGAGATTGGAGAAAATCGGATTAAAATTCGCTCAGCTTTTTTGAAGGTAGATGGCTATGATATTGTTTATAGTGAATGGGCTGAAGGAGATACGGTAACAAGAATGTACAAACCTGTCACAAAAATAAATTGGGTTATAGTTGATCATGATACGAATTTTGATACTATGCATGAAGGAAATTTAGAGTTAACGTGGGAGGTGGATTCGGCATTTGACGGGAAGTTTGCAATATTTCGTACTTCAACAGATGAGGAGCATGTTTGGATTGCAACAGTTGAGAAAAGTGTAGCAGCGAAAGAGGTTGTTGCGTGGA